>CALKHU010000146.1 GCA_937991555.1 uncultured Caulobacter sp. | reverse complement strand
CGAGCCGCCGGCCCGCCGGCGCGCGCCGCACGGCGGGTTCGAACGCCTCGAGTCGCCGGCCCTGACAATCATGGTCGACGCCGGCGCCCCGGCCCGCGGCCGTTTCAGCACGACCGCCTGCGCCCAGCCGGCGGCGATGGAGATCGCCTGCGGTCCCGATCCGATCGTCGTGGGCTGCAGCTGGAGCGCCGACTCCGGCGCTTCGCACGCCCTGCGCCTGACCGACGCCGCCTCGACCGCCAACCTCGCCGACCTGTCGACCGGTCAGCCCCTGCGCGGCCTGATCGCCGCCGCCCTGGGCGCCCGGCTGACCGGCGCCCCGCGCCAGGTCGAGGCCCGCCGCCATGAGTCCGAGGCCGCCGCCTGGCTGGAGGTCAGCCACGAGGGCTGGGTCAAGCGTTTTGGCCTGATCCACGAGCGCAAGCTCTACCTCGACCGGGTCGCCGACGAGCTGCGCGGCGAGGACCACTTCCGGCCCAGGGTCGAGACGGAGGCGGACGGGCCGCGCAAGTACGTGCCTTTCACGGTGCGCTTCCACCTGCACCCGGACGCCCGCGCCTCGCTGGCGCGCGACCGCAAGAGCGTGCTGCTCAAGGGCCCGCACGACCAGGGCTGGTGGCTGCGCAACGACGCGGTGGAGGTCTCGGTCGAGCCGTCGCTGTACATCGACGGCGACCACCAGCGTCGCACGGTCCAGGTGGTCCTGCGCGGCCAGGCCAGCACCGACAAGGGCGGTCGCGTGCGCTGGAAGCTGTCGCGGGCGGAGGGGTAGACCCCTCCGGACGTACAGCGTATCTAGCCACCGTTCGCGTGACTGGCGCTGAAGGTGGTCACCACCGGGGAGCGCGAACGACGCGCCTTCAGGCGAAGTGCGTAGCGGTTCGCCGCCGGGAGGGCGCGTTACCCTGGGTAGCGCGCGATCGGACGCAGAACCGGCTGCCGCTCTTGCTGATCGCGCGTCTGGCCGCGCGCCTGGGCTCCTTCCTGACAGACCGGAGAGCCGAACCATGCCTGCCGCCCCCGACTATCCCGCCGCCCCCGACGCCGCGCCCGTCAAGCGCGCGCTGCTGTCCGTCTCCGACAAGACCGGCCTGGTCGAGGCGGCGAAGGTGCTGGTCGATCTCGGCGTCGAGCTGGTCTCGACCGGCGGCACCCGGGCGGCGATCGCGGCGGCCGGCCTGCCGGTGAAGGACGTCAGCGACCTGACCGGCTTCCCCGAGATGATGGACGGCCGGGTGAAGACCCTGCATCCGGTCGTGCACGGCGGCCTGCTCGGCGTCCGCGACGCGGCCGATCACGCCAGGGCCATGGCCGACCACGGCATCGGCGGCATCGACCTGCTCTATGTGAACCTCTACCCGTTCGAGGCCACGGTCGCGAAGGGCGGCGACTTCGCCGAATGCGTCGAGAACATCGACATCGGCGGCCCGGCGATGATCCGTTCGGCCGCCAAGAACCACGGCTATGTCGCCGTCTGCACCGAGCCGTCCGACATGGCCGAGGTGCTCGGGCAGCTGCAGGGAACCGGAACGACGACGCTGGAGCTGCGCCGGCGCCTCGCCGCCCGCGCCTACGCCCGCACGGCCGCCTACGACGCCGCGATCTCGACCTGGTTCGCGCAGCAGCTCGGCGACGCCGATCCCGACCGCAAGGCCATCGCCGGAACCCTGATCCAGACCATGCGCTACGGCGAGAACCCGCACCAGAGCGCGGCCTTCTACGCGCACGGCCCGGCGCGGCCGGGGGTGGCGAACGCCCGTCAATTGCAGGGCAAGGAACTGAGCTACAACAACATCGCCGACACCGACGCCGCCTTCGAGCTGGTCGCCGAGTTCAGCGAACCGGCCTGCGTCATCGTCAAGCACGCCAACCCCTGCGGCGTCGCCACGGGCGAGGACCTGCTCGGCGCCTACCGGCGCGCGCTGGCGTGCGATCCCGTGTCGGCGTTCGGCGGCATCGTGGCGGTGAACCGAAGGCTCGACCGCGCCGCAGCGGAGGCGATCGTCGAGGTGTTCACCGAGGTGGTCATCGCGCCGGATGCGGACGACGACGCGGTCGCCGTGTTCGCGGGCAAGAAGAACCTGCGCCTGCTGGTCACCGGCGCCCTGCCCGACGCCCATGCGCCGGGCGAGGTGTTCCGCTCGGTCGCCGGCGGCTTCCTCGTCCAGAGCCGCGACACCAGCCTGATCAAGCCGGCCGACCTGAAGATCGTGACGAAGCGCGCGCCGACAGAGACCGAAGTCCGCGACATGCTGTTCGCCTTCACCATCGCCAAGCATGTGAAGTCGAACGCCATCGTCTTCGCCCGCGAGGGCCAGACGCTCGGCATCGGCGCCGGCCAGATGAACCGCAAGGACAGCGCCCGCATCGCCGCCATCCGCGCCGCCGACTTCGGTCTCGACCTGAAGGGGTCGGCCTGCGCCTCGGAAGCCTTCTTCCCGTTCGCCGACGGCCTGATCCAGGCGGCCGACGCGGGGGCCACCGCGGTGATCCAGCCGGGCGGCTCGATCCGCGACGAGGAGGTCATCGCCGCCGCCGACG
>CALKHU010000145.1 GCA_937991555.1 uncultured Caulobacter sp. | reverse complement strand
TGTCCCCAGCCGGTCCGGCCGCCGGGCAGCGCGAACGGCAGGAAGCCGTGCGCGGGTCCGAGCACCCCGGAATGAGGCCGCCACTGCGGCGTGCGGAAGCCCTGGGCCGTGCGCGGACCATAAAGGGTCACGCCGTCCAGCGAGCCGCCGTTCAGCAGCATCGTCATGTAGCGGGCCATGTCGCCGGCGGTGGTCGAGGCCCCTCCGGCGGGGGCCCCGTGGGACGTGTACTCGTAGGGGCGCTTGCGCCAGCTGACGCCGGTCCAGAAGAACCCGTCGGCGAGGTCGGCCGCCAGGGCGCGGGGCATCGGGGCGGGCAGGTCCGGCCGGGCCGGATAGGGGTCGCGGAAGGTCGTGCGCGTCATGCCCAGCGGACCGGTGATGTCCTGCTCGATGATCCGTTCGAACGGCCGCTGCGAGACATAGGCCACCGCCGCCCCCGCGAGATTGACGCCGTAGTTGGAGTAGGCCGGGGTCGTCCCCGGCTCGAACTCCCGGCGGGGGCGTTCCTGGCGGAGGTAGACGAGCTGCGGCCGCACGCGGGCCGGGTCCTTCTCGAACAGCTGGCCGAGCGCGCGATCCTCGAAACCGGGGGTGTGGCTCATCAGGTCGCGCACCCGGACCGGCGTGGTGAACCCCTGGTCGCGGACCTGGACCTGCTCGGGCAGGTACAGGTTCACCGGAGCGTCGAGGCGCATGCGGCCGGCCTCGACCTCGCGCATGACAGCGATCCAGGTGAAGGTCTTCGAGATCGAGGCGATGCGGAACAGGGTGCGGTCGGGGTCGACCGCCACCGGTCGCGGTTCGAGCCGGGAAAAGCCATAGCCCTTCTTGAGCACGACCTGGCCGTTCTGGACGACCGAGACGGCGACGCCGGGAATGCGATCGGCGGCCATGGCGTCGCGCACCACGCCGTCCACGAAGGCCTCAAGCTCGGCCGGCGGCAGCGGGACCACGCCGGCGACCGGCGCGGGGACCGCCGGCGCGACCGTCGCCGCGGCGACCGCGGAGGGCGGAGCCGGCGGCGTGACGACCTGCGCCGCGCCCACGGTGGACTGGGCCAGCAGACAGACGCACGAGACCGCGGCGACGGCTCTGGAAAGCAAGCGCACTGGACGTTTCCCCGAAGGCGGATTTGGGAAACACTCTTAGGACGCTTCGTCGCGGCGTTCAAAGGGCGGGCGCCCGAAATCCCGCCGCGTCAGGGGGACTGCACGCCCTTCGCGCCCGACGGGAAAGGCATCATCGACAGGGACAGCCGCAGGTCCGGCCCGATCGAGACCTGCGGCTCGGAGGGCGGGCCGAGGCCGAGATCGGTCTCCTTCCTCGCCACGCAGGCCTGGATCGCCGGGGCGAGGGCGGGAAAGTTGCGGGCCTTGCCCACCGACTGCAGGAAGCAGTCGTCGAAGAAGGGGTACTTGTCGTCGGTGCTGCAGCCGAACGAGCTGCGGTCGCCGCGGGCGGCGGTCATCACCATCCGTTGCGGCCCCTGCAGGTGGGGTACGAAGACCCCGGAGTAGCAGGCCGAGACGAACACGATCGCCGGCCGGCCCGGACAGGTGTTGTCGAGGAACAGGGCGAGGTCCTTCGGCGACAGCAGGTTCACCCGGCCCATGATGTCGAGGACCACGCCGTCCGGACTGCCATGGGATGTGTAGTAGACGAGGCAGCCGCCGCGGGTCCGGGCGGCGGAGGCCCGCATGCCCTCGACCATGGCCCGTGGCGTCAGGCGGGCGGACGCAGCGGCGTCGCCGTCGGGACGGGTAGACAGCTGGGTGATGTTCTCAGGCTTGACGCCGAGGGCGACGAGGGTGGCCGCCACGTCCCGGCGGGCGTTGTCGAAGGCCTCGGTGTGGCGGCCGTCCCCCGAGCGCCAGTCTCCGGCGACGACGATCGCCGACCAGTCGTTGAACGGGCTCCGCGGCGGCGTCTGGCCGGGGCCTTCGGCGAAGGCGGCGGTCGCGAGGAAGGCCGCGACCCATCCCACAACGACGCCGATCCCCCGCTTCATGTCCGCCTCTCTATTTGTACCGCTGGAAGGGCGTGGGCATCGCCGTGCCGGTGGCCTTGGCCAGCACGCGGCCCTCGCCGTCGTAGAGTTCGCCCTCGGTGAAGGCGATCGTCTTGCCCCAGCGGGCGACGCGGCCGACGCCGCGGATCGTCCCGGGCATGGCCGGGCGGTAGAAGCTGGTCTTCATCTCCACCGTCGGCGCGACCGCGGTCATCCCCGAGGCGACCATGCAGGCGACGCTCATCACCTCGTCCAGCATGGCGCAGAGATAGCCGCCCTGGATCTGCTTCATCGGGTTGGTCAGCTGTTCCGACGCCTGGAAGGTCACCTCGACCTCGCGATCGGCCTGGCTGACGCGCTGCATGGCGAAGCCGAGCAGCTCCGAGCCGGGCGGGCGCCGCTTTGTCCCCTGGAACCGCGCCAGCAGCTCCTCATCCGTCCAGGTCTTCGGCTCCCCCGCCGCCGTCTCGCTCAAGGCGTCCTCACTTCTTCCGGAACTGGTCCAGCGACACGACCTTCGGGCCGTCGTCCGGCGGCGGCGTCTCGTCGTCGTCGGGCCCGTCGCCGCCGGTCGCCGGCTCGGCCTCAACGGGCGCCTCGAACTGCAGGCCGAACTGGACGTAGGGGTCGAAAAACCGGGTCACGGCCGAGTAGGGCACCGACAGCCGCTTCGGCGAGCCGCCGAACTTCAGGGTGACGGTGAAGAAGGTCTCGCCCGGCGCCAGGTCCCAGTACTGGTGCTGCAGCACGATGGTCATCTCGTCCGGATACTTGGACAGCACCTCCGGCGGACCGGACACGCCCGGCGCCCGGGTCTTGAAGGTGATGTAGAAGTGGTGCTCGCCGGGGATGCCGCCGGGCGCCGCGGCCACCTTGAGCGCGGCCTTGACCACGCCGCGAAGGGCGTCCTGGGCCATGGCCTCGTAGTTCATCTGGTCCTGGGGAGGCGTCTTGTCGGCCATGGGTCACTTGCTGCGAAACTAGCGGCGGCAAGGTAGCGTGTCGCGCGGGCGGCGCAAAGACGAAGCGCGAGCGAGGGAGACGAGGCATGCGGATCAGCGGGGGGGTGTGGCTTTCCGCCGTCATCGCGGCGGCGGCGACGGGGACCGCCACGATGGCCGGGGACGCGCCGGCGGCGTCGCCAAGCCTCTGCGCGGCCGGCGAGGAGGCTGTGCTGGCCTGCGGCGTCGACGGCGGCAAGGTCGTGTCGCTCTGCGCCCGCGACGGCCTCTTGCAGTACCGGTTCGGCAAGGCCGGCGCCCCGGAGATGGTCTGGCCCGACCGCCCGGCGCCGGCGAAGGGTCGTTTCTTCCTCTCGACCACGGCGTTCGCCGGCGGCGGCGAGGAGCGCATCCGGTTCTCGAACGGGGGCTACGACTACGTCGTCTTCCAGCGCGACGTCGCCCTCGACTGGAACCCCGACGGCACGCGGGACCGCCATCAGGACGAGGGCGTCGTGGTGCTGAAGGCGGGAAAGGTCGTCGGTCGCCGGATCTGCGCCCGCGGGCTGATCAATGACGGCTTTCCGAAGATGTACGACCTGCTCGAGCGCGAGGAGACGGAGCCGCTCGACATCCCCTGTTGCGCCGGGAAGTAGCTAAGGCGTCGCCGCGTCAGGAGGATTCAGGGGGAAGGTGGGGGATTCTGTTGGCAGGCTCCCCCGGGCCCCGCCTGAGGATCTGAACCCCCAGGAGTTTAGGTCGAGTTCACTCGCACCGCATTACGCGGCGATCGCGTACTCTTCAGCGAAGTTATCGTTCGCAGTTAGTTTAATGGCCCGAAACGGTGAGCCACGCCGGGACAAAGAAACGTCTTTACACGTCTGTCGATGCTGATCGGCCCCATGCTCTCCAGCGATACCTGGAGGAGGATTGGTGGAGCCGCCGGGAATCGCACCCGGGTCCAGTCCGCTTATTACACGCCCGTTTATGTCCATAGTCCGGGCAAGCCCGGACGCGACCAATATAGGGATGATCGTTCGCCGGGGGAAGAACGGGCGGCGAAATCAGGGCGTCGCGGCGGCCGGCTTCGCCGGATCGGCCTCGCCGATATCGACCAGGGCCTTCCATTGCCCGGCCGCGTCCTTGCGCCAGACGGTGACATAGCGGCCGGTCAGCACCGGGCGATCCGGCGTCGTCGGGGTGCGGACGTACTCGCCGACGGTGACGCCCATGTCGCCGCCCCGGCTGCCCCACCAGCGCGTGGGTTTCCAGTCCACCGTCCAGCGCGACGGCGCATCGCCGCCCAGAGCCTTGTAGATGGCGTCCGAACCGACGATCGGCGGGCCCTCGAACCCGTAGAGCAGGCCTTCCGTCTCGTCGGCGTATTCCTGGAACGCCCTGGCGAAGCCGACCTCCACCGAGCGCCTGGCGAAGGCGAGATCGGCCTGGCGCACGGCCTCGGCGGTCGCGGCGACGGGATCGTCGCCGGCGCGCGCGGGCGCGGCGACGAGGGCGAGCGAGACGGCGGCGGCCGCGGCGGCGATGAGCTTCATCCAGGATCCTCCCGCGGCGGAGAGTGATCCTCCGACGCGGGCTCGTCGAGCGGAACTGTCGCCGGCGCGACCTGGGGCCGGTCGCCGGGCGCGGGTTTCAGCCGACCGCCCCGGGCGACCAGCTCCTCGTAGCGTCGCCGGGCGGCGCTGAAGTCGGCCCCGCGCGGAAACAGCAGGTCGAAGCGGGGCTCGCGGCCGAGGGCTGCGCCGAGGGCGGCCTGCAGCGCCGGCGCGATCGCGCCGGTCTCCTCGTCCAGACAGGCGCGGCGCAGGTGGCGGCTGCGGCCGGACGTGGCCAGCGTCACGTCCCAGGAGACGCCGTCGACGCAGAGGGTCAGCGCGGTTCCGTCGGCCTCCTCGGTGGTCACGAAGCGGGGGGCTTCCCACATCGGGTCGTCGACCACGGCCCGGACGGCCGCCGCCGGGCCGACGTCCAGTTCCGCGTCGAAGCCGACGCGGCGGCCGATGTGGGGTTCGCAGCAGCCGAGCCCGGCCCGGGCCTGGACAAAGGCCTTGCCGTCCCGCCGAAGGGTGACGCGGATCACGGCCTGGCGAACGCCCTGCGACGGGCGGGCCCAGGCCTCGAGCACCGCCTCGCCGCGCCGGACCAGCTGGGTCTGCAGCGGCTGCAGGCCCCAGAGGCGGTACATCAGCGGCTCGACGCCGTTGTCGACAGGAACCGTCCGTTCGCCGCGGCCCGGACGCCGGCCGCCGAGCGGGTCGGCCGCCTCGGGCGCGGCTGGCCATCCGTCCTCCCACCAGCCGGCGGGATCGGGATAGGGCAGGGCGTCCGGCGCGGGCGGCGGCGTGGCGGCGAGGGCGAGGCTGAGGAGCAGGGCGGTCGGCAGGTTCGGGTCTCCCCTACATGCCCGTGGCGCCCCTTTCGATGGAGAGGACGCCGGTGCGGGACAGTTCCACAAGGCCGAGCGGACGCATCAGTTCCACGAAGCTGTCGATCTTGCCCGGCGCGCCGGTGATCTCGAACACGAAGCTCTCCGAGGTCGTGTCGATCACCTTGGCGCGGAAGATGTCCGAGACGCGCAGCGCCTCGACGCGGTCCTGGCCCGTGCCGCGCACCTTCACCAGCGCCAGTTCGCGCTCGATGCCGTTGGGGTCGCGGGTGACGTCGTGCACGCGGCGGACGCTGATCACCTTCGACAGCTGGGCCTCGATCTGGTCCAGAACATGCGGCGCGCCGCGGGTGACGATCGTGATGCGGCTGGTGTGCGCCTTTCGGTCGGTCTCGGCGACGGTCAGGCTTTCGATGTTGTAGCCGCGCGCGGCGAACAGGCCGACCACGCGGTGCAGGACGCCGGCCTCGTTGTCCACGAGCAGGGCGAAGGTGGCCAGGTTCTCGACCTCGTCCACATGGGAGAGGTCGTAGGCGGAGGCGGGATCGGTTGCGGGATCGGTGCTCATGACGCGTCTTAGACCAGCTTCCGCCCCGCCTCGTCGATGACCGAACCGAGGTCCTCGACCTCCTCGGGCAGGATCATCTCGTTGTGCGCCTTGCCCGACGGGATCATCGGCAGGCAGTTCTCCAGCTTCGCGACGCGGCAGTCGAAGATCACCGGCCGCGGCGTGTCGATCATCTCGAGGATCTTCGCGTCCAGCTCGGCCGGGTCCTCGCAGCGGATGCCGACGGCGCCATAGGCCTCGGCCAGCTTCACGAAGTCAGGGAGGCTCTCGCTGTAGGACTGGCTGTAGCGCTCGCCGTGCAGCAGCTGCTGCCACTGGCGGACCATGCCCATCCACTCGTTGTTCAGGATGAAGATCTTGACCGGCAGGCCATACTGCACCGCGGTCGACAGCTCCTGGATGCACATCTGGATCGAGGCTTCGCCGGCGATGTCGATCACCAGGCTGTCAGGATGCGCCAGCTGCACGCCGACGGCGGCGGGCAGGCCATAGCCCATGGTGCCCAGGCCGCCGGAGGTCATCCAGCGGTTCGGCTCCTGGAACCGGTAGAACTGGGCGGCCCACATCTGGTGCTGGCCGACCTCGGTGGTGATGTAGGCGTCGCGGTCCTTGGTCAGGGCGTACAGCCGCTCGATCGCCTGCTGCGGTTTGATCGCCGTGGTCGAGGGCGCGTACTTCAGGCACTGGCGGGCGCGCCAGCCGTCGATCTGGCGCCACCAGTCGTCCAGCGCGGCGCGGTTGGCCTCCAGGCCTTCGGCCTTCCAGGCGGCGATCAGGTCCTCGAGCACGCTGCCGGCGTCGCCGACGATGCCGACGTCGACCCGGACGTTCTTGTTGATCGACGAGGCGTCGATATCGATGTGGATCTTCTTGCTGCCCGGCGAGAAGGCGTCCAGCCGGCCTGTGACGCGATCGTCGAAGCGGGCCCCGATGCAGACCATGACGTCGCAGTCGTGCATGGCGTTGTTGGCCTCGAAGGTCCCGTGCATGCCGACCATGCCCAGCCAGGCCGGATCGGCGGCCGGGAAGGCGCCCAGCCCCATCAGGGTGGAGGTGACCGGCGCGCCGGTCAGGGCCGCGAACGTCCGCAGCGCCTGGCTGGCCGACGGTCCGGCGTTGATGACGCCGCCGCCGGTGTAGAACACCGGTCGCCGCGCCTTGGCGATCATCCGGGCGGCCTCGGCGATGCGGGCGGCGTCGCCGCGGGTGCGCGGGGCGTAGCCGTGGCTGAAGGTGACCTCGCCGGGCGCCTGGTAGGCGGCGCGGGCGAACTGGACGTCCTTGGGGATGTCGATCAGCACCGGGCCGGGCCGGCCGGTGGTGGCGATGTGGAAGGCCTCGTGAATGATCCGCGGCAGGTCGGCGGCGTCCTTCACCAGGTAGTTGTGCTTGGTGCAGGCGCGGGTGATGCCGACGGTGTCGGCCTCCTGGAAGGCGTCGGTGCCGATCAGGTGCGTCGGCACCTGGCCGGTGAAGACGACCATCGGGATCGAGTCCATCAGGGCGTCGACGATGCCGGTGATGGCGTTGGTCGCGCCAGGGCCGCTGGTGACCAGGACCACGCCGGGCTTGCCCGTCGAGCGCGCGTAGCCCTCGGCGGCGTGGGCGGCGCCCTGCTCGTGGCGGACGAGGATGTGCTGCAGGCGCGGGCCGTGCGTCTCGTTGTCCTGGAAGAGGGCGTCGTAGATCGGCAGCACCGCGCCGCCCGGATAGCCGAACAGGGTGTCGACGCCCTGGTCGACGAGCGCCTGGACCACGATCTCGGCGCCCGTCATCTCGCGGGGGGCGGCCGGGGCGATGAACTTTCCAGCTGGCTTGGGGGCGGTGGTCGGGGCGGTCATCAGGACGTCTCGGATCGGAAAAGGGCAATAAAAAAGGCCCGCGGACGGGGCCTGGCATGCAGCGACCGGCGACAGCGCGACGGTCAGGTCGCGCCGAGGTCGGCCGCTAGGTAAGTACGATGGTCGTCTGGGGGGTCGCGCTGCGCACGATGATTGCTCCAAATCGTCGCTGGAGCAGATGCCACGCTAACGGTTGGCGGTCAAGGCCGGGTTGAGCGCAAGGAATTGCCCCCAGGCCGCTTCGGGATCCGTTTCGACGATGCGCGGCCAGTCCGGGGTCTGGTTGCGCAGCCAGGTCAGCTGGCGCTTGGCGTAGCGGCGCGTCTCCTGGCGGGCCAGGGCGGCGGCGTCCTCCAGCGAGGCCTCGCCGCGCAGGCAGGCGGCCAGTTCCCGCACGCCGACGGCCTTCATCACCGGCTGGTCCGGGTGCAGGCCCCGGCCGACAAGCGTCCGCACCTCGTCCAGCGCGCCCTCAGCCAGCATCGCCTCGAAGCGGGCGTCGCAGCGGGCGTAGAGCACCTCGCGCGGCGGTTCGATCACAGCCGCCGACCAGGCGTCCGCCGGCAGGGTCGGCCGGGTCTCGGCACGCCAGGCGCTGAGGGAGCGTCCGGTAGCCGCGAACACCTCCATCGCCCGGGTCAGCCGCATGCGGTCGTGCGGGGCGATGCGCGCCTCGGCGGCCGGATCGACGGCCGCGAGCCGCTCGCGGAACCGGGCCTCGCCCAGCGACGCGAACAGCGCCTCGATCTCGCGCCGGACCGCTTGGGGCGTCGCGGGAATCTCCGCCAGGCCTTCGGTCAGCGCCTTGAAGTAGAGGCCCGTCCCGCCGACCACGACCGCGGTCCGGCCGCGTGCGGCGATGTCGGCCAGCACCGCGGCGGCGGCGCGGGTCCAGCGCCCCACCGACCAGCCGTCGGCGCCGTCCGCGATCCCGAACAGGTGGTGCGGCGCGGTCGCCGTCTCCGCCGCCGTCGGCCGGGCGCTGAGCGCCCGCAGGTCGGCATAGAGCTGGAGCGCATCCGCATTGACGATCTCGCCGCCGGTCTCCCGCGCCGCGCGCAGGGCGAGCGCGGACTTGCCGCTTGCCGTCGGCCCGGCGATGAGCAGGATGGGCGAAGTCATTCCGGGGGCCTTAAGCCATGCGCATCCTGTCCGCCACTCTCGCCGTCGCGCTCGCGGCCGGCCTTACCGTCCCCGCGCTCGCCGCGCCGGGGGCGACCTCGCCGGTCGCGCCGACGCCCCTTGCGGCCCCGCCCGTGGGGCTGAGCATGGAGGGCAAGGCGGGCTGCGGCGTAGCCCTGGTGGCGATCGAGCAGGTGGCGGCCGCCTTCCCCGACATGTTCGGCAAGGTCCCCGAAGCGGACCGCAAGATGACCATGTTCATGATGCAGGTGATGGGCCGGCAGGGGCAGGTCTACCTCGACGAGGCCTTCGCCGAGGGCGGCAAGCGGAACATGACCCCGACCCAGGTCTATACGGCCGGACTCAAGGACATGATGGCCAACTTCCCGACCGATCTGGAAGACAAGTCGGCCGGCGAGGAGTTCGCCGCCCGCTTCATGGCCCGCTGCCTGATGCCGGGCGCGACGCCGCCGTCCTAGGCGCCTGCCGGGTTTCCCTCGCGCTGAAAGCAGGGTAGGCGGCGCGGCATGTCCCTCGCCGTCACCCTGGTCACGACCGACGCCCTCCGCCTGCCCGCCGTCCTCGAGGCCGCCGGCATCGAACTCGAGCGCATGGGGCTGAAGGCCTCGGCGCCCGACCTGCTGGGTCCGGTCGCGGCCGACCTTTTCGTCGACAGCGACCTGCGGAGCCTCGTCCGCGAACGGCTGGAAACGGTGCTCGCCGGCCGGGGCGCCGACGTCTGCGTGCAGCCGGCCGAGGGACGCCGCAAGCGTCTGCTCGTCGCCGACATGGACAGCACCATCATCGGCTGCGAATGCATCGACGAGCTGGCCGATTTCGCGGGGGTGAAAGCCCAGGTGGCCGAAATCACCGAGCGGGCGATGCGCGGCGAGCTGGCCTTCGAGGGCGCGCTGCGTGAACGGGTGGCGATGCTGAAGGGCCTTGGCCTCGACACGCTGCAGGCCTGTTACGACGACCGCGTGAGGCTCAATCCCGGCGCGGAGACGCTGGTGCGGACGATGGCCGCGCACGGCGCGCGCTGCGTGCTGGTCAGCGGCGGCTTCACCTTCTTCACCAGCCGGGTGATGGCGGCCGCGGGCTTCCACGCCAACCGCGCCAACACCCTCATCGACGACGGCGCCGCCCTCACGGGCGCGGTCGGCGAGCCGATCCTCGGCCGCGAGGCCAAGCTGGCGGCGCTGCGGGAAGAGGCGGCGGCGCTGGGCGTGACGCCGGCCGAGGCGCTGGCGATCGGCGATGGCGCCAACGACCTGGCGATGATCGAGGCCGCCGGCCTCGGCGTCGCCTATCGCGCCAAGCCGGTGGTGGCCGAGAAGGCCCACGCCCGGGTCGACCACGCTGACCTGACCGCGCTGCTCTATTTCCAGGGCTACCGGGCGGACGAATTCATGGCGACGGCTTCCGGCGACCGCCGGTAGCCGTCCCCGACCCTTCGAAGTGTCGGGGACAGGCGACAACGTCCCCTCGCGGGGACGCCGTATCCAGTCCCCCGCTACTGCGCGTTCGGGCCGCGCTGGAAGTAGCGGAAGAAGGCGCTGTCCGGCGAGAGCACCAGGGTCGTGCCCTCGTCCATCGACGCCTCGTAGGCCTGCAGCGACCGGTAGTAGGCCGCGAAGGACGGGTCCTTGCCGAAGCTCGAGGCGAAGATGCGGGCGCGTTCGGCGTCCGCCTCACCGCGGATGGTTTCCGCTTCCTGTGTGGCGGTGGCGACGATCTCGCGCTGGCGCTGCTGGCCCTCGGCGCGGATGCGGGCGGCTTCCTGCTGGCGGGCCGTCTGCATGCGGTTGAAGACCGCTTCCTGGTTCGCTTCCGGCAGGTCGGCGCTGCGCAGGCGCACGTCTATGACCTGCAGGCCCAGCCGCGAGCGGGAGGTGCGGTCGGCGAGGTCCTGACGCACCTGCTGGGTCAGCTGCGACCGGCGCATCGAGATGATGTCCTCCGAGCTGGCCGAGCCGAGCACCTGGCGCAGCGAGGCGTTGATCACCGAGCCGAGGCGGTCCTTGGCCGTCCGGTCGTCGCCGAGCCCGGTGTAGAAGCGCTGCGGGTCGTTGATGCGGTAACGCACGAAGGCGTCGACCATCAGCCGTTCCTGGTTTGCCGTCAGGATTTCCTGCCGGTTCACCTGCAGGGCCTGGTTGCGCTTGTCGAACAGCAGGCGGCTTTCGAGGAAGGGGACCTTCATCTTCAGGCCGGGGCCGTCGTCGGGCGTGGCGTTGACGGTGCGCACGACCTCGCCGATGCGGACGACCAGCGCCTGCTGGGTCTGGTCGACCACGTAGAAGGTGTTGCCCAGCAGCACGAGGGCGATGGCGGCGATAACGCCGTAGAAGATCAGACGCGGGTTGTTCATTGGGCGCCTCCCTGGGCGCGGGCCGGCGTCGCCGGGACGGTCGTGGACGACTGCGGCGCGGCCTTCGGCCGGAACACGTCCGGCGGCAGGATGAGCGGTGCGCTGGCGCCCTTGCTGTCGACGATGACCTTGTTGGTCTTGCCGAGCACCCGTTCCATCGTCTCGATGTAGAGGCGGTCGCGGGTCACGCCCGGCGCGAGGCGGTACTGCTCGTAGACCTGGTTGAAGCGCGCCGCCTCACCGGCGGCCTCGCGGACCACCTGGGCCTTGTAGCCGAGGGCGGCCTGCCGGACCTGGGCCGCCTGGCCCCGCGCCTGGTTGGCGAGCGATTCAGCGAACTGGCTGGCGTTGTTCACGTCCCGGAAGGCGTCGACGACCTCCTTCGGAGGGTTCGCCTCGCTGATCTGGACGCCGTCGATGACGATGCCGGCGCCGTAGCTGTCCAGGATGCGTTGCATCAGCTGCGCGACCTCGATCTGGATCTGGCCGCGGCCGCGGCTGATGATCGGCTCGAGCGCGCTGCGGCCGATGACCTCGCGCATGGCGCTCTCGGCCACCGCCTTCAGGGTCGCGTCCGGGTCGGCGATGTTGAACAGGTAGCGCCCGGGGCTCGACACCCGCCAGGTCACCGAGAAGCTCAGGTCGACGATGTTCTCGTCGCCGGTCAGCATGAGGGTGTCGCCATCGCCGGTGCCGCCGCCGATGCTGGCGGTGCGCAGGGTGGTGACGTCGATCTTTCGCGACCGCTCGATGATCGGCAGGTGATAGCCGATGCCGGGGCCGTAGGTGCGGGTCCAGGCGCCGAAGGTGGTGACCACCGCCTCTTCGCGGGGACTGACCACGATGACGCCCGCCAGCAGGTAGAAGGCCGCCAGCACGCCGCCCACCATCGGGGCGAGCTTGCGGACGGGGACGGGGCCACCCGGACCGCCGCCGGTCAGGCCGGCGAGAAAGGCCTCTATCCGGCGCTGGATCTCGCCAAGGTCCGGCGGAGTTCCTCCGGGGCCGCGGCCGGGGCCGGAGGGGCGTCGAGGACCGCGTCCGCCCGGCTCTCCGCGCCCGGGTTCGTCCTTGCCGCCGGGCGGCGGGGGCGATCCCCAGGGACCGGGATTGGCGTTGTCATTCCATGGCATGTAGTGCGTCGCTTTTCCGTCGTGTGTCGGCGGGCTTGCAAGCCGGCGCTGTCATGCGGATATGTGACGCCCCGCCCTCCAAGGCAAGCCGATCCCGACATGACCAGCTTTCACACCTCCGCCGACCGTGACGCCGCGCTGCGGGCGCTGGACGCCGTGATCGACCCGCGATCCGGGCGCGGACTGTCGTCGGCGGGCCTGGTTCAGGGGCTGGTCATCCGCGAGGGGCGCGCCGGCTTCATGCTGGAAGTACCCGCCGCC
>CALKHU010000144.1 GCA_937991555.1 uncultured Caulobacter sp. | reverse complement strand
GGCGTCGCCGGCGCAGGCGGCGTCGGCTCCGGCGTCGCCGGACGCGCCTTGAGGATGCGGTCGTCGGGGTTCTCGGTGATCACCGGCGGCAGCTGGGTCTGCTCCAGGGCTTCGCGATCGACGAGCTGGGCGTAGTCGCGGAACTTCATGATCCGCACCCAGTCGATGGCCCCGGAGTCGGCGTCGAGGACGACGCGCCAGCGGCCGTCGAGGCCCTTGACGGCGCGGCCCACCGGCAGGCCGCGCGGCAGCACGCCGCCGTCGCCGCTGGTCAGGACCCTGTCGCCCTCGCGGATCGGCTCGCGACCGCGCAGGTACTCGAGTTTCGGGTTGGGGCCGCCGTCGCCGGTGAGGATGGCGCGGGCGTTGCTGCGGTCGATCATCACCGGCGTCTTGGAGGCGGCGTCGGTCAGCAGCAGCACCTTGCTGGCGTTGCCGGCCACCCCGACCACGCGGCCGACGAGGCCGCGCTCGTTCAGCACCGGGAAGCCGACCATGACGCCCTTGTCGCGGCCGACGTTGGCGAGGCGGTAGTTGGCCAGCGGTCCGCGGGAGTCGGCGACGACCCGTGCGGTGACCATGTCGATCGGCGGATCGGTGCGCACGCCGAGCATCGCGCGCAGGCGCTCGTTCTCGTCCTTGAGCCGCACGGCCTCGTCGGCCTGCTGGCGCAGCAGTACGAGTTCCCGCTTCAGCTTGCGGTTCTCGCTGGCGGTGAAGAAGTAGCTGCCCAGCCAGCCCATGATGTCGCCCGTCCACTCGCCGGGCTTGGCGACGACGCCGCCGACCGGCGCGGACACGGTGTCGACCGCCTCGCGGGCGACGCCGTAGGCCTCGGTCTGGAAGGTCTCGCGGCGATCGCTGAGCAGCATCGCCACGCCCATGATGACGGCCACGATCAGGGCCACCGCCGCCGTCCAGGCCAGCGGAACCTTGACCTCACCGAGCGGATTCTGCCGAAGCGGCACCCGAAACCTCCGTCGCGACGCCCCCGCGCGTCCGACTCAATTGTCCGATTCTAGGCCAGGGTGCTTTCGAGGACGCCCTTCATCCACTTCGGGTGTTCAAGAACCTTGCCACAGCCGAGGGCGACGCACGACAGCGGATCGTCGGCCACGGTGACCGGCAGGCCCGTGTGGTCGCGGATCTCGGCGTCCAGGCCGCGCAGCAGCGCGCCGCCGCCGGTCAGCATGATGCCCTTGTCGGCGATGTCCGACGCCAGTTCCGGCGGCGTGGCCTCCAGCGCGACCTTGACGGCCTCGACGATCTGGCTGACCGGTTCGTGCAGGGCGTCCGACGCCTGCTTCTCGCTGATCCGGACTTCCCGCGGCACGCCCTGCATCAGGTCGCGCCCCTTGACGTCGATCGACAGGCCCTCGCCGTCGGCCGGCGCCCGGGCGGTGCCGATCTCCTTCTTGATGCGCTCGGCGGTGGTCTCGCCGATCAGCAGGTTATGGTGGCGACGCATGTAGCTGATGATCGCCTCGTCCATCTTGTCGCCGCCGACGCGGACCGAACGGGAATAGACGATGCCCGACAGCGACAGCACGGCCACCTCGGTGGTGCCGCCGCCGATGTCGACGACCATCGAACCGGTCGGCTCGTGGATCGGCAGGCCGGCGCCGATCGCGGCGGCCATCGGCTCGTCGATCAGGCCGACGCGGCGGGCCGAGGCGTTCAGGCAGCTGTCGTTGATGGCGCGGCGCTCGACCGCGGTGGCGCCGGACGGCACGCACACGATCACCTTGGGGTTCACGAAGCCCTTGCGGTTGTGAACCTTGCGGATGAAGTACTTGATCATCTCCTCGGCGACTTCGAAGTCGGCGATGACCCCGTCCCGCATCGGGCGGATGGCTTCCATGTGCCCCGGGGTGCGGCCCAGCATCTGCTTGGCCTCGATGCCGACGGCGTGGACAACCTTGCGGCCGCCGACATTGCGCAGCGCCACCACCGACGGCTCGTTGAGCACGATGCCCTTGCCCTTCATGTAGATGAGGGTGTTGGCGGTGCCGAGATCGATGGCGATATCGTTCGAGATGGCGCCGAAGAGAGAACCGAACATTCAGGGTCCTGAAGTCTAGGAGCGTTTTGGGACTGGCGAGGCAAAGACCGCAAGCCCGGCGCCACGCCGCGAGCGCGCCCCCCTAGGCGCAGCGTCGCCGAGGCGGCTGAACATGCTGACGTCACGCCGTTTGCACCGCGAACGTGTTGAATTCAAGGTCTATTAAGACCCGCTTCTAACCGAGCGCCGCCAGGGCGACTCCGAGGGCGGTCACGCCCCCGGCGATCCACTGCAGCGCACTCACCCGTTCGGCGAAAAGACGCCTGCCCGCCAGGGCGGCGATCGGCATTTCGACCACCCCAACGGCGCGCACAAGCCCTGCCGGCGCAAGGGCCAGGGCCACGAACCAGCCGGCCGAGGCGGCGGCCCCGAACAGACCCGCGCCGAGCGAGACACGCCACGAGCGAACGGCCGCGACCAGCGACGTCCTGTCGCGAATCGCGAGCCAGGCCGTCAGCCCGGCTGACTGCATCGCCTGGACCACGGCGACGGTGATCAGGGCCGCCGGAATCGGGTTGGCCTCGTCGAGACTGTGGCTCGCCTGCCGGAAGGCGTTGGCGCTGATCGCGAAGCAGAAGCCGGACAGCGTCCCCAGCCCCGCGGCGCTCCAGTCGCGGGCGTCGTCGCCGCGGCGCGGCCAGGACAGGACGACGAGCCCGGCCGTGGCGAGCAGGACGCCTGCCCAGGCGCGGCCCGCCAGGGGGTCGCCGAACACCAGCAGGCCGAGGATGGCGGCGAACGGCAGGCCGCTCTGCTGGAACGCGGCGCCGAGGGCGAAGGTCGAACGCTGCATGGAGACCAGCAGCGCCGCCGTGGCGCCCAGCTGCATCGCCCCGCCGAGCGCAGCCCAGCCGAGATATGTGGCCGAGACCTGCGGCTGCACGGGCAGGAACAGCAGCGCGGTCGCCGCGAAGACGATGCTGAACGGCAGGCCGAACAGGAACCGCACGAGGGTCGCGCCCCACGGCCCGGCGCCGCCCAGCAGGCTGCGCTGGGCCGCGTTGCGCGCGACCTGGAAGGCCGCGGCGGCGACGGTGACGGGGATCCAGAGCATTCAGACCTCAAACCTCCGCGCTCGCGGGGAGAGGATCGCCTTGTCCTAGAACCCGCTGGCGATGGCCGCTTCGGGCCGGCTCTTCTCCTTGCGGGAGAAGAGGTTGTTCAGCGCGTTGACGTAGGCCTTGGCGCTGGCCGTCAGGGTGTCGGTGTCGGCGGCGGCGCCGGTGGCGATGCGGCCGTCCTCCTCGAGGCGCACCGAGACCTGGGCCTGGGCGTCGGTGCCCTCGGTGACCGCATGCACCTGGAACAGGCGCAGCGCGGCCTGGTGCGGGACGATCTCGTGGATGGCGTTGAACACCGCGTCGACGGGACCGTCGCCGCTGGCCTCGGCCTTCTTCTCGACGCCGTCGACCTCCAGCGTCAGCTCGGCCGACTGGCCTTCGGTGCCGGCGATGACCTTCAGATGCACCACGCGAATCCGCTCGGAGCCGCGCGCCAGGGCGTCGTCGACCAGGGCGATGATGTCGTCGTCGAAGACGTGCTTCTTCTTGTCGGCCAGTTCCTTGAAGCGGACGAAGGCCTCGTTCAGCGCGTTCTGGCCCAGCTCGTAGCCCAGCGCCTTCAGCTTCTCGCGGAAGGCGTGGCGGCCCGAATGCTTGCCCATCACCAGGTTGGTGGCGCCCTGCCCGACGTCCTCGGGCTTCATGATCTCGTAGGTCTCGGCGTTCTTCAGCATCCCGTCCTGGTGGATGCCGCTCTCGTGCGCGAAGGCGTTCTTGCCGACGATCGCCTTGTTGAACTGCACCGGGAAGCCGGTGATGGCCGAAACGTACCGGCTGGCGCGGGTGATGTGGACCGGCTCGACGCCGGTGCCGAACCCCAGGTCCTCGCCGCGCACCTTCAGCGCCATGACGATCTCTTCCAGCGCCGCGTTGCCGGCCCGCTCGCCGATGCCGTTGATCGCGCATTCGACCTGCCGGGCGCCGCCCTGGACGGCGGCGATCGAGTTGGCAACGGCCAGCCCCAGGTCGTTGTGGCAGTGCGCCGAGAAGATGACGCCGTCGGCGCCCGGGACGTTGGCGATCACATCCCGGAACAGGTTGGCGTACTCTTCCGGATAGCTGTAGCCGACGGTGTCAGGCAGATTGATGGTCCTCGCGCCGGCGCGGATCGCGGCCTCCACGGCGCGGAACAGGAACTCGCGTTCGGTGCGGGTGGCGTCCTCGGCCGACCATTCGACGTCGTCGGTATGGTTGCGGGCGCGGGTCACCGAGGCGGTGATCGCCTCCAGCACCGCATCCGGCTCCATCTGCAGCTTCCACTTCATGTGGACGGGGCTGGTCGAGATGAAGGTATGGATCCGGCCGCGCCTGGCCGGACGGATCGCCTCGGCGCAGCGGTCGATGTCGGCGGCGGCGGCGCGGGCCAGGCCGCAGACCGTGCTCTCGGTGACGATCTGCGCGATCGCGCGGACCGCCTCGAAGTCGCCGTTGGAGGCGATCGGGAAGCCCGCCTCGATCACATCGACCCCCATCTCCTCGAGGATCTTGGCCAGTTCGATCTTCTCGTCGTGGCTCATCGAGGCGCCGGGCGACTGCTCGCCGTCGCGCATGGTGGTGTCGAATACGATGACGCGGCCGGCGTCGGATACGGAGGTCATGAAAGTCAGCTTTCGTCGCGGTCTCGGGGATCAGGCGGTCGTCAAAGCCCCTGAGCGCCCCGGTCGCGACAGCGCGCGACTAGGCGGTCGCCCAGGGGCGGCTAAGCCCCAGGGTAAGAAGAAGACGCAGGCTGGTTTGCGCGCGTTGCATGCCGCGTTGGATACAGAATCGGCCCCGTCTGCGCAAGAGTCTTGCGCCCGTGAAGGCCGTCGCAGGCAAACTCAGGCAAGAAGTTGCGCCCCGCCCGTCGCGGCGAGGACGTCCATGCGCCTTCGCCGCCCCGGCGCGCCAATCCGCACCGGGTTATGGCCGGGTGACGATCGGGAAGTCGCCCGCCGGCTTGTCGAACCAGCTGGTCAGCTTCATCAGCGCGAACGGATTGCCCTCCACCTTCGCCTCGCCGGACGCCACCTTGCCGGCCAGCGACTGGCCGGTGAGCAGCGACTGCAGGAACAGGCCGCGCGCGACCGTGAAGGTCGCATCGGCCTTCGCGCCCTCGGCGGCGGGCTCTGCCGTGAGCACCTGGTTGTGGACGCGCACCAGGTACCGCTCGTTGCGGTCGGGGAACACGAACACCACCGACAGGCTGGCCTTGCCGACCTTCTCCGGATCCAGCCGGATCGCCAGCAGGTCGAAGATCATCGGACTGGGCAGGTTGGCGACCATGTCGGCCGAGCCGACGCTGACCTGCGGCGTGACCGGCCCGTTCGCCCGCAGCTCCTGGGCGCCGGTCAGGTACATGTTCCGCCAGATGGCGCTTTCGGCCTGCCAACCCATCTGGTCGTACGCGCCGGCCAGCGCCTCGCGCGCCGCGCGGTCCGTCGGATCGGCCAGCACCACATTGTTCAGCAGGGTCGCGGCCCACCGATAGTCGCCCTTGTCGTGCGCGGCCTGGGCCAGCGCCCTGACCTTGGCCGCGCCGCCCATGGCCTCCACGTAGCGGCCCGCCTGGTCGGCGGGCTCGAGCACCGCCAGGTTCACCGGGTTGGCGTCGTACCAGCCCATGTAGCGCTGGTAGACCGCGCGGCTGTTGAAGCTCATCGTGCCGTAGTAGCCACGGTTGAACCAGGCGTTGGCCAGCGCCGGCGGCAGCTCCAGGCGATTGGCGATCTCCGGCCCGGTCAGGCCGCGGTTCATCAGCCGGACCGTCTGGTCGTGCAGGAACTTGTAGGCGTCGCGGTGATCCTCGAGGAAGGACCGCACCACCGCCCCGCCGAAGCGCGGCCAGCCATGGCTGGTGATCATGATCTCCGCGCGGTCGCCGTACAGCCGGCGCGACTCCGACAGATAGTCCGCCCAGGCCTTGGCGTCGCGGACCAGCGCCCCGCGCGGCGTCAGCACATTGTGCATCGTCGCGTTGGCGTTCTCGGCCATGTCGAGAACCTTCCAGTCCGGGAAGTAGAGATTCATCTCCGCTGGCGCCTCGGTCCCCGGCGTCACCTGGAACTCGATGCGGACGCCGTCGACCGTGAGGGCCTCCCCGGTTTCGCGGATGCTCCGGGTCGGGGCGATCAGGGTGACCGATCCCTTGGCGATGGCCTTGCCGATGCCGACGCCCATCTGACCTTCCGGGCCAGGCTCGAGATTCTGGCCGAACTGGAAGACCGCCCGCCGGCTCATGGCCGTGCCGGCGATGACATTCTCGGCCACAGCCTCCTCGAGGAAGCCTTCCGGCGCGATGACCTGGACCTTGCCGGCGTCGACGTCGGCCTGGCTGACCATGCCCTTGACCCCGCCGAAATGGTCGGCGTGGCTGTGGGTGTAGATGATCGCCACCACCGGCCGGGCGCCGAGTTTCTCGTTGGCCAGCCGCAGCGCGGCGGCGGCGGTCTCGGCCGTGGTCAGCGGATCGATGACGATCCAGCCGGTGTCGCCCTGGATGAAGGTGGCGTTGGCGGCGTCGAAGCCCCTCACCTGCCAGATCCGGTCCGACACCTGGAACAGGCCGCTGAGGGCCATCAGCTGGTTGTGACGCCACAGGCTCGGATTCACCGTCGCCGGCCGCTCGCCCTTGGTGAAGTCGTAGGCTGTCAGGTCCCAGGCGACGCCGCCGTCGGCGCGGCGGATGACCGGGTCGGCCAGGGTGCCGATGTAGCCGCGGGCGGCGAACTCGAAGTCCTGGCGGTCCTCGAACGGCAGGCTCCGCTCCAGCGCGGCCTGCGCCTTCAGAGTGGCCGGCGACGGCGCCTCCGCAGCGAAGGCCGGCGCGCCCAGCGTCAGAAGTGCGGCGGCGAGCGTGAGCGAGACGCGCATGGAGTTCCCCCTGGTCTGTTCTGACGACAGGCTAGCGGGGGTACGGACCAAGAAATGTAACCAGAGTTACGGTTGGTTCCGCGCATCCTCAAGGGCCGCCGCGTCCTCGCGTCCGCGCAGCCATTTGCGCGCCAGCCAGGCCCCGCTGAGCCAGATGGCGGCCGCCAGCGCCACGAGGACGACGTGCTGCAGGCCGCCCCCCTTCATCAGCTGGACCAGCGAATTGCCGGCGAAGGCGGTCAGGGCGATCTTCGGGATGATGCCGATGCCGGTGCCGCCGAGGAAATGGGTGAACCGCATCGGGGCCACGCCGGCGGCCATGTTGACGACGATGAAGGGCGCGGCCGGGACAAGCCGCACGATCAGGCTGGCCATGAAGCCGTTGCGGCCTATCAGCTTCATGAAGCGGGCGACGCCCTCGCTGGCGACATCGCGGATAAGCCGCCCGCCGAACAGCCGGCCCAGCCAGAAACCGATCGACGACGACACCATCGTGCCGATCCAGCTGTAGACGAGGCCCGTCCAGGGCCCGAAGGCGACGACGGCGGCCGCGATCAGGACGAACTGCGGCACGCCGATGAAGGCCAGGATCGCGAAGGCGCTCACCGCCACGGGCAGCGCCCAGACGCCGTGCGCGGCGCCCAGCCACTGCTCGACCGTACGCTCGCCGTTCAGGCCCATCAGCGGCGCCGCGAACAGGAACACCAGCCCGACCCCGCCGAACAGCAGGAACGAGACCGCCACGGTCCGCCACGCGCGGGCGTCCATGTTGGTGATGAATTCGATCAGGCGCTTCATTCTGTCGAAGGCCTCGCCTATCGCCGCCAGCGGGTCAAGCGACGCGCGTGGGATGGATGTCACGCCGTGGTCCTCCTGCCTCCGCGGAGGAACGCCGCAGGCGGAGAAATGGCTTCACCCGGGGCCTGCCCGGCCGGGGCCTGCAACGCGCGGCCATAACCCCGGCGAAACACCTCCCCAAGCCTTTGCGCCCCGCTTTCGTTGCGCCGCAGCAGAGTCGCGCGTAAGACGCCCGGCAATCCAGACAGCCATCCACGTCCGGGGAGCCCTGAACGCCATGTCGCTCGAGTCCGACGCCCTGCGTCGCATCGCACCGTCCGCCACCATCGCCATCAGCGCCAAGGCGCGGGCGCTGAAGGCGGAAGGCAAGAATGTGATCGCCCTGTCGGCCGGCGAGCCGGACTTCGACACCCCCGACAACATCAAGGAAGCGGCCATCCGGGCCATCCGCGAGGGCAAGACCAAGTACACCGACCCGGACGGCATGCCCGAGCTGAAGGCCGCCATCTGCGCCAAGTTCAAGCGCGAGAACGGACTCGACTACAAGCCGAGCCAGATCCACGTCGCTCCCGGCGGCAAGCCGGTGATCTACAACGCCCTGGTTGCGACGGTGAACCCGGGCGACGAGGTGGTGATCCCGGCCCCGTACTGGGTGTCCTACCCGGACATGACGCTGCTCGCCGGCGGCACGCCCGTGCCGGTCCTGACCACCGCCGAGAACGGCTTCAAGCTTCAGGCCGCCGACCTCGAGAAGGCGATCACGCCGAAGACCAAGTGGCTGATCCTCAACAGCCCCTCGAACCCGTCGGGCGCCGCCTATACGCGGGCTGAGCTGCAGGCGATCGCGGACGTGCTGCTGAAGCACCCGCAGGTCTGGGTGCTGACCGACGACATGTACGAGCACCTGGTGTTCGACGACTTCGAGTTCGTGACCATCGCCCAGGTCGAGCCGAAGCTCTATGACCGCACCCTGACCATGAACGGCGTCAGCAAGGCCTACGCCATGACCGGCTGGCGGATCGGCTACGCCGGCGGGCCCGAGCCGCTGATCAAGGCCATGGGCAAGATGATCAGCCAGACGACCTCGAACCCCTCGTCCATCTCGCAATGGGCGGCGGTCGAGGCGCTGAACGGACCGCAGGACTTCATCAGGCCGAACGCGAAGCTGTTCCAGAAGCGCCGCGACCTCGTCGTGTCGATGCTGAACCAGGCCCAGGGCATCCACTGCCCGACGCCGGAAGGGGCCTTCTACGTCTATCCGTCGGTCGAGGGCCTGATCGGCAAGACTGCGCCGTCCGGCAAGGTCATCGAGACCGACGAGGACTTCGCGGGCGAGCTTCTCGAAGCCGAGGGCGTGGCCGTCGTCCACGGCGCGGCCTTCGGCCTCTCGCCCTTCTTCCGCATCAGCTACGCCACCAGCGAGGACGTGCTGGAAGACGCCTGCGCGCGAATCCAGAGGTTCTGCGGGAATCTGAAGTAGGGGTCAGCTTCCACCACGACCGTCATCCTGGGCCTGGTGCCCAGAATGACGGCTGGCGCCGGGTCGCGAACTTCCGCTTTCGACCCGTTGCGGACCTACCCACCTGCGCGAGTTGCAGACTTGCGCATGCCCCCATTTCCCCGCTCATCCTAGCGGAAGCGAGGATGAGCGGAGCTTTTGGGGAGATGGCTCCTCGCTGCAGGGAGACGCTCGATCGGGGTGCGCAAAATCCCCCTTGCCTGTCCCGCCGTAAGCCGCGCCAGCCTCCCGAAAACGAGAGAGCTCCGGGAGCGCGCCATGACCGACCTGTTCGACCCCTTCGAGGCCAACGGCCTGACGCTGCAGAACCGCATTGCGCTGTCGCCGCTGACGCGGACGCGGGCGGACATGGCGGGCAGGGTCGGCGAACTGCAGGCGACCTATTACGCCCAGCGGGCCTCGGCCGGACTGCTGATCACCGAGGCGACCGCCGTCGACGGCGTCGGCCGCGGCGGCGCCTACTGCCCCGGCCTGTGGAGCGACGACCAGATCGAGGGCTGGAAGCAGGTCACCGACGCGGTGCACGCCAGGGGCGGCCTGATCTTCAGCCAGCTGTGGCACGCCGGGCGCCTGAGCCACTCCTCCCTCGACCTCAACGGCAAGGCGCCGGTCGCGCCGACGGCGATGAAACAGCCCGGCCAGATGTTCGTCGAGAAGGGCTTCGCCGACTATGAGGAAGCGCGCGCCCTGACGCTGGAAGAGATCCCGGCCATCGTCGACCAGTTCCGCCAAGCCGCCGTCCGCGCCAAGGCGGCCGGCTTCGACGGCGTCGAACTGCACGCCGCCCACAGCTACCTGGTCGACGCCTTCCTGCGCGACATGACCAACAAACGGACCGACGCCTACGGCGGCTCGATCGAGAACCGGGCCCGATTCCTGGTCGAATGCCTGCAGGCGATGCTCGAGACCTGGGACGGGTCGCGGGTCG
>CALKHU010000143.1 GCA_937991555.1 uncultured Caulobacter sp. | reverse complement strand
GCCGGCAGTGCAAA
The DNA here is from genome assembly GCA_937991555.1 of uncultured Caulobacter sp. GTDB lineage: Bacteria > Pseudomonadota > Alphaproteobacteria > Caulobacterales > Caulobacteraceae > Caulobacter. The sequence goes on along the minus strand of CALKHU010000143.1, from coordinate 13,233 downwards.
AGCTGCCTTTCCCGCAAGACCAACCTCTGCACCGCAATCCGCGGGACGCAGGGCAAGGGGCTGATGCCCGACGGCACCAGCCGCTTCAGCTACAGGGGCCAGCCGATCTACCACTACATGGGCTGCTCGACCTTCGCCAACCACACGGTGCTGCCCGAGATCGCGGTGGCCAAGATCCGCAAGGACGCCCCGTTCGAGAAGGCCTGCTACATCGGCTGCGGCGTGACCACCGGCGTCGGCGCGGTGACCAACACCGCCAAGGTCGAGCCGGGCGCCAACTGCATCGTCTTCGGCCTGGGCGGCATCGGCCTGAACGTCATCCAGGGCCTGAAGCTGGTCGGCGCCGGCATGATCGTCGGCGTCGACATCAACCCGGCGCGGGAAGAGTGGGGCCGCCGCTTCGGCATGACCCACTTCGTCAACCCGAAGGACATCGAGGGCGATATCGTCCCCTACCTGGTCGAGCTGACCGGCGGCGGCGCGGACTACACCTTCGACGCCACCGGCAATGTCACCGTCATGCGCCAGGCGCTGGAAGCCTGCCACCGCGGCTGGGGCGAGAGCATCATCATCGGCGTGGCCGAGGCCGGCAAGGAGATCGCCACCCGGCCGTTCCAGCTGGTCACCGGCCGCGTGTGGAGGGGTACGGCCTTCGGCGGCGCCCGCGGCCGCACCGACACCCCGAAGATCGTCGACTGGTACATGGACGGGAAGATCGAGATCGACCCGATGATCACCCACGTCATGCCGCTGGAAGACATCAACAAGGCCTTCGACCTGATGCACGCCGGCGAGAGCATCCGCAGCGTGGTGGTGTTCTAGGAACGATGGCTTCCGTCGAAATCCTCTCCACCCACCGCACCTTCGCGGGCTCGCTGCACTACTGCCGCCATCCCAGCGCCGCGACCGGCACGCCGATGCGGTTCTCGCTGTTCGTGCCGGACGGGGAGGGGCCGTTTCCGATGGTCGTCTGGCTGTCGGGCCTGACCTGCACAGAGGACAACTTCACGACCAAGGCCGGCGCCTACGGCCCGGCTTCGGACCTGGGCCTGGCCATCCTGGCGCCGGACACCAGCCCGCGCGGGGACGGGGTCGCCGACGACGAGGCCTACGACCTGGGCCAGGGCGCGGGCTTCTATGTCGACGCGACGCGGACGCCCTGGGCGCCGCACTTCCACATGGAGACCTGGATCGTCCGTGACCTGCTCGAGGCGGTCGGGGCGCGGTTTCCGATCGATCCGGCCCGGCGCGGAATCAGCGGCCATTCGATGGGCGGCCACGGGGCCCTGACGCTGGCGCTGCGCCATCCGAACCTGTTCCGCACCGTCTCGGCCTTCGCGCCGATCTGCTCGCCGACCCGTTGCGACTGGGGCCGCAAGGCGTTCGAGGCCTACCTCGGCGAGGACGAGAAGACCTGGCGGGAGCACGACGCCAGCCTGCTGATCGAGGCCGGCGTGGCGCGCGGCCGGTTCGACGAGATCCTGGTCGAACAGGGCCTCGCCGACAGCTTCCTGGAGACCCAGCTGAAGCCGGAGCTGCTCGAGGACGCGGCGCGCAAGGTCGGCCAGCGGCTGACCGTGCGCCGCCAGCCCGGCTACGACCACAGCTACTTCTTCATCTCCAGCTTCATCGCCGACCATCTCGCCTGGCACGCGGCCAAGCTGCGGCGCTGATGCGGCGCGCGCCGAAGATTGACTCCCGGCGCCCCCTCGATCATAAGCGCGCCTTCCAAACGCCGCCGGGCGACCGTCGGCGTGGAAATCCATGACGGGTTGATGCAAGGCCGCCGTTGAGATCGCGCCTCCATCGGGGAGGGGCCGGCCCGCGTCGAAGTGAAAGTGACGACATGTCCAAGCGCCACAGCGCCAAGTACAAGATCGACCGCCGGATGGGCGAAAACATCTGGGGTCGCCCGAAGTCCCCGGTCAACTCGCGCTCCTACGGCCCCGGCCAGCACGGCCAGCGCCGCAAGTCCAAGGTCTCCGACTTCGGCCTGCAGCTCCGCGCCAAGCAGAAGCTGAAGGGCTACTACGGCAACCTGACCGAGAAGCAGTTCGCCCGCACCTACGCCGAGGCCGCCCGTCGCAAGGGCAACACCTCGGAAAACCTGATCGGCCTGCTGGAAGCCCGCCTCGACGCGGTCGTCTACCGCGCCAAGTTCGTGCCGACCGTGTTCGCCGCGCGTCAGTTCGTGAACCACGGCCACGTGCTGGTGAACGGCAAGCGCGTCAACATCGCCTCCTACCGCGTGAAGGCCGGCGACGTGGTCAGCGTCCGTGAAAAGTCCCGCAACATGGCCCTGGTGCTCGAAGCCCTGGGGTCGTCGGAGCGCGACACCCCCGACTACATCACCGTCGACGCCCGGGCCATGTCGGCCACGTTCGTCCGCGCGCCGGAACTGGCCGAAGTGCCGTATCCGGTGAAGATGGAGCCGAACCTCGTGGTCGAATTCTACGCGTCGTAAGACGCCGGCCATACGGACGGAAATGCGAAGGGCCCGGAGAGCGATCTCCGGGCCCTTCTGCTATCGGGCCCTGGCCAGCGCCGCCGGCAGGGCTGCGGCCAGCCGCGCCGCACGGGCCTTGCGGCCGTCGCCGGCGTGATAGCCGACGAGCACGTCGGGACTGATGCCGATCACCTCGTTCTCGCCGCTCTTGCGGATCCGCACGCAGTCGGGCAGGCGCAGGACGCCCCCGCTGTGCTTGAGCGTCACGGAGACGCCGCCCCAGGTGTAGCCGCATCCGGCGCCCGCCGTCGGATCGCCGACCACGACCGCCGCGCCGTTGTCCTGCAGCACCGCGGTGAACTGTTCCGCGGCCGACGCCGTGCGGCCGTCGACCGCGACCAGCAGCGGACCGGACCAGACGCCTTCCTCATAGGGATACCACATCGGACTGAAGACCAGCCCCGCCCAGTCCCTGCCGGCCAGGGTCTTCGGGTCGGCGGAGGCCAGGAAGCCCGAGCTGTAGAACCCCTCCGCCAGCATCGGGCAGGCCGGCGCCTCGCCCCGAAGCCAGGGTGAGCCGTCGCAGGATTTCGCGGCCTCGGCGCGGCGCGCCTTCACCTGAGCGATGATCTGCGCCAGCAGCGTGCGGTCGGCGCCGCGCGCGGTCTTCAGCTGGCCTTCCAGCCGCACGAGGTCGCGGTCGAAGTTCCCCATCCAGTGCTCGCCCCGGATGAAGGCCACGCGGGTGGAGACGAGCCGCCGGGCCGTGACCATCCTTGCCAGCGCCTCGGCCCAGTCGGAGCCGCCGCCGTTGCCGATGATGTCGACCATGAGCACCTCGGCGCCGGCCGCGTCCAGCGCCCGGAGCTGGTCGGCGAAGTCGCGGGTCATGCGGCCGTGGACGATGTCGTAGAGCCCTTCCGTGGCGCCCTTGGCGACGGCCTCCTCGCAGTAGTGCGGCGCGAGTCCGCCGGTGAACTCGGCGATGCGGATCACCCCGACCCTGCGCCCGTCGACCAGCAGGGTCCCGGCCGGAAACACGGCGGAGGCGGGGGTCTTCAGGGGTGTGTAGCCGGGCAGGGCGGCCAGCGCGGTGTCGCCGACGGTCACCTTGCGGCCCGAGACCTCGGCGCAGGGCGAGGGCGGGACGGGCGCGGCCGCCGGGCCGTCCGGCGTCGCCTGCGCGGGCCAGCTGAAGCGCACATGGCCGTCGGCCAGGTAGCGGGTCAGGCCGTCGAACAGGGCCCGGGCCTCGCCGTCGCTCTTTGCCGTCGCCAGCCGCTGGTCGGCGCGGTCGAACATCGCGCCGAGATCGGCCTCGCGCACGGTCTGGGCCCATTCGAGATTGGCGTAGCGGGTCGCTAACGCCTCGCGCACCTGGGCGAGATCGGCGCGCCAGCCGGCGGCGTCGTAGGCCGGCGCCTGGGCGGCAGAGGGCAGGGCGGCGGAGATCGCGACGAGGGAAACGAGGGCGGCGAGGGTCTTGCGCATGAAGCCTCCGGTCGGGGAGGCGGTGGCTATCAACGCGAACGCGGGTCTGCCAGTTAACTCGCCTTCATCCGGTCTGGACAGCGCCGGCCGCGGCGCCGTTAGCTGGGCCGCATGAACCGCCGCCTGTTCCTGATCGCCGCGCCGCTGGTCCTCGCCGGCTGCGCCACGACGGCCGTCTATTCGTCGCCGGAGGCCGGGATGGTGGAGCTGGAGGCGCTGCTGGCCGCCAGCGTGGCGAAGGACGCCCTGACCATCCGCGTCACCTCGACCGGCTGCACGACCAAGGAGAGCTTCGCCTTCTTCGTCGAGCGGAAGGACCACCGGGCCGCCGTGGCGTTCGGGCGCAAGACCCTCGACCGCTGCAAGGCGGCGCCGTCGCCGCTGGACCTGACCTGGACCTTCGAGGAGCTCGGCCTGCCGAAGGGATCGGCCGTGGCGGTGGTCAATCCGCTGGCGGGCGGCTGAACATCTCTTCCATCCACGCCGGCACGCGGGCGGGACGTTTGGTGACGGCGTCGATCAGCACCCATTCCGAACGGGTCTGGGCGCACATCTCGCCGTCGGGGCCGTCGATGCGCACGAAGCGGTCGAAGCGCGGGCCGCGACGCTCGCCGACCCAGGTGCGGGCGTGGGCGGTCTCGCCGAGCAGCAGCGAGCGGCGGTAGTCCACCTCGTGCCGGACCACGATCCAGGCCCATTTCGCCGCCTCGTCGGCCGGCGCGCGCGACTCCCAGTGGGCGATGGCGATGTCCTGCACCCATCCGAGGTAGACCACGTTGTTGACATGGCCGTTGGCGTCGATGTCGGCGGCGACCGGCGTGAAGTCGCGGGTGAAGACCTGCCGGTCCTCAGGGGGTTCGATCAGCCTGCTCACGTCCAGCGGGCCGGGTCAGGCCTGGAGCACGCCCTGCTGTTCAAGGAACGGCTTCAGCTCGCCGGCCTGGAACATCTCGCGCACGATGTCGCAGCCGCCGACGAACTCGCCCTTCACGTACAGCTGCGGAATCGTCGGCCAGTCACTGTAGGTCTTGATCGCCTCGCGCAGGACGTCGCTCTGCAGCACGTCGACGCCGACGAAATCGACGCCGAGATGGTCGAGGATCTGCACCACCTGGGCCGAGAAGCCGCAGCGCGGCTGTTCCGGCTCGCCCTTCATGAACAGCAGGACGGGATGCTCGCTGACGGCGTTGGCGATCCAGTCGTGGGCGGGGTTGGCGGCGGCGGCGTCGGTCACGGCGGTGGGCCTTCCGGGTCTTGGGACGAGGGCTATCAGCTAGGGACCGAGGCCCGCCGGGTCAAGCCGATGCGGCGGAGAACCGCGCCATCTCGATCTGCGCGGCCACGCCAGTGGGCAGGTCCTTCTCCGGCACCTCGGCCAGCCGTTCGAGGCGCTCGGGACGGTCGACCTCGACCCGGGCGGTGGTGATCGCCGGCTCGGTCAGGACATAGGCGAGGCAGATCTCCTCGGGCGTCCAGCCCGGGGTGGCGTCCATGAACCGGTAGGTGCCGACTCCGACGAGGGGATTGGCGCGATCGCGGAACAGCGACCGCTTCAGCGCCCCCTCGGGCCGGGGCAGCACTTCGTCCGGGCAGATCGAATGGGCGACGACGGCCATGTCGCGGGCGGCCGCCGCCTTTATCCTGTTGCGCTCCTTCCAGCCCGACGCGGGGCTGTAGGGAGCCGCGAGGGCCTCGAAGGCGCCGCGGGCGAGCAGCAGGTCGCTCTCGTCGTCCTGGCCCGCGAGGCCGTAGGCGCGGACCCGGCGCGTCCGGCGGAGGTCGTCCAGCGACGGGGCGTTCGGCGGCGGGCCGTCGAAGGCCATCATGTCCAGATACCCGAGGCCGGTGCGGGCGACGAACGCCTCGACCGTGTTGGCCGGATCGGCCGCGAACGCCGTCGGGCGCCAGGTGACGAACAGCAGGTCACGCTCCACGGCGGCCAGTCCCTCGGTCGCGCCCTCGATCAGCGCCGGGCTCTCGCCGGCCAGCTCGAAGCCGTTGATGCCGAGGTCGAGCGCCAGGCGAACGAGGTCGCGCCACTCCCGCGCGGATTGCCGTGAGCGGCCATCCAGCAGCAGAGAGACGGCGGACACCACCTGTCCGGATTTCCCGAAGGAGCGATACCGCATCAGGCGGCCGGGGCCGCGGTTTCGAGGGCCAGGGCGTGCAGGGTTCCGCCGAGTACGTCGGCGAGAGCCTTGTTGACGAGCTGGTGCTGGCGGACGCGGGGCAGGCCGCGGAACGCTTCCGAGACGATACGCGCCTTGTAGTGATCGCCGTCGCCAGCGAGGTCGGTGATCACGATCTCGGCGTCTGGAAAGGCGCCGCGGAGGCGGCGTTCGAGATCGTCTGCGGACATCGGCACGGGTGGATTCTCCACGAGGCGGCAGGCCTGTATGGCCGGGAAACCTTAACAACGGCTGAGGCGGGGGCCGGTCAACGCTTGCAGGTTCAGGGAAACCGGCGCACTGTTCACGGGTGCGTGAATACTGCGTGAGGTGACTGTGATGCTCCGCCGCTGTCTCGCCGTCGTCGCCCTGCTGGCGCTGTCCGCCTGCAACCGGGTCGTGACCGACCATCCCCTGTTCGACCAGGCCGACGCCATCGGCGCGCCGGTCCTGAAGCCGGGCGTCTGGCTGCTGGAGAACAAGGACAGCCTCAGCCTGATGGAGGATCGCGACTCCGACGCGCCCTGCGAGGTCGACCGGCGGGACCGGCCGAGCCGCTGGCCCGAGTGCGCGACCTTCGTGGTGATCGAGCCGGGCCAGATCCGCTCGCCGACCCGGGACGAGGGACAGCGGCTCGACTGGGATCGCCAGCTGAGCCTGCTCGCGGCAGGCGATCCGGTGGTCCTCCAGGTCGGCGATGTCGATGACAAGGGCGAGCAGAGCAATCTCTACTTCGGCGTCCGGCCGACCACGTTTGCGGCGGACGGACAGGTGACCGCGCTGGACCTCTGGACCGTCGACTGCGGGCCGCCGCCGCCGCAGGACGCCGGCCAGCCGACACGCTATCTCACATGGGAGCTCCTGCCCGGGCTGACCGCGGCCAAGGACAACTGCACGACGGAGTCGGCAGAGGCCGTCCGGCGCGCGGCGACGGCCAGCCTGAGCTGGCAGACGCCGGGACGGATGGTCTGGGCGGCCGACCGCTACCGCTGAGCGTCAGTCCACGATCGACGAGTAGACGATGTTCTTCAGCTGGCCCCGGAAGTTGAACGTCGCCGACGGCATCAGCTGGGTCATGAACACCACCGTCAGGTCTTCCGCCGGATCGACCCAGAAGATCGTCGAGGCGGCGCCGCCCCAATAGTAGTCCCCGGCCGACAGGCCGCCCGTCTTCGTCGGGTCGATGGTCATGGCGAAGCCGAGGCCGAAGCCGATGCCGGCATTCTCGGTCTCCGAGAAGCTGCCGATCGCCATCTCGGTCAGGTCGACGCCGCCCTTCAGGTGGTTCTGGGTCATCAGGTCCAGGGTGCGCGGACCGAGGATCCGGGCGCCGTCCAGTTCGCCGCCCCGGCACAGCATCTCCGCAAAGCGGACGTAGTCGGCCATCGTGCCCGCGAGGCCGCCGCCGCCCGACTTGAAGACCGGATCCCTGAGGTAGGGGCTCTTCTGCGGATCGTCGGCCAGGCGCAGGCTCTTGTCGGGCATGCGCATGTAGTTGGCGGCGAAGCGGTCGGCCTTGCCGGCGGGAACGTGGAACGCCGTGTCGGCCATGCCGAGCGGATCGAAGATGCGCTCCTTGAGGTAGTCGGCGAGCGGCTTACCGCTCACCCGCTCGACCAGGCCGCCGCAGACGTCGGTGGCCAGGCTGTACATCCAGCGCTCGCCCGGGTGGAAGCGCAGCGGAACCTGGCCGAGTTTGGCCAGGAACTGGTCCAGGGTCTCGCCCTCGCCCCGCCGCACGCCGATCGCGTCATAGGCCTTGTCGACCGGATGCTCGATCGGCAGGCCGGTCAGATGGGCCAGCATGGAGCCGTAGGTGAGGCCGCTGGTGTGGCTGAGGACGTCGCGGAAGCTGACCGGTCGCTGCGGCGCCTCGGTGACCATCGCGTCGCCTTCGCCGGAGACCCAGACCCGCTGGTTCCTCCATTCAGGGATGAAGCGATGCACCGGGTCGTCGAGCTGGAAGCGGCCCTCCTCGAACAGGGTCATCAGGGCGACCGAGACGATCGGCTTGGTCATCGAATAGATGCGGACGATGGTGTCGTCGGTCCACGGCGTCTGTCGTTCGCGGTCGCGATGGCCGAAGCTTCTGGCGTAGGCGGTGTGGCCGTGCCGGGTGACCTGCACCTGGCAGCCGGCGATCTTGCCCGTCGAGATGTAGTTGCGCTCGATGTGATCGGTGATGCGCTCAAGCCGGCCGGCGTCGAGACCGGTCCATTGCGACTGGGCGTCCATGCTTCGCTCCCGTATCTTCTCGTTGCCGGCATGATGAGCGGGCGAGGCCGAAAAAGGGAAGCCGAAAAAGCGGTATGGATCCGGTGCGGACGCCGCCGGACCGACCGGCTTGCATCGGCGCCGCCCGCCCCGCATGGAAGGAGCCTGCAGTCCCCGGAGATCCCATGCGCCGCTTCATCCTTTCCGCCCTCATCGCCCTTCTGGCGGCCACGCCAGCGGTCGCGAGGCCGGGCGCCAGCGCACTCGAGGACGTCCGCATCCTGTCGGCCGACGCCATGCAGGGGCGACTCAGCGGAACGCAGGGCGCGGCCGAGGCGGCGGACTACATCCGGGGCCGTCTGCGCGAGATCGGCCTTGCGTCCGTCGACCAGACGTTTCCGTTCACGCGCCGGAGCGGCGAGGCGGTCACGGGGACCAACCTGCTGGTTCATATCCCGGGAACCCGGCCGGGCGGCAGAGTGCTGGTGATCACCGCCCACTACGATCACCTCGGCGTCCATGACGGCCAGATCTACAACGGGGCCGACGACAACGCCTCGGGCGTGGCCGGCCTGCTGGCGGTGGCCGAGGCGTTCCACGCCGAGCCGCCGGCGCACGACGTCTGGATCGCCTTCCTCGACGCCGAGGAAGGCGGGCTGCGCGGCGCCCGGGCCTTCGTCGCCGCGCCGCCGGTCCCGCTCGAGCGGATCGCCCTGAACATCAACTTCGACATGATCTCGAAGAACACGAAGGGCGAGCTCTTCGCCGCCGGCGGGTCGCCGAACCCGTGGGTCAAGGCCCAGCTCGACGCCCTCGCGCCGCTCGTGCCGGTGACCCTGAAGCAGGGCCACGACACCGGGCCTGACGACAGTTTCGACAACTGGACCTACCAGTCGGACCATGGGGTATTCGCGAGAGCGGGAATCCCGTGGGTTTACTTCGGCGTCGAGGATCACCCCGAGTACCACAAGCCCGCCGACGACTACGGCACCATCCCCCAGGCCTTCTTCCGCCAGGCCGTCGAGACGGTGGTCATCGCCGCGCGCCGGTTCGACGACCAGCTGGACACCCTGCCGGTCCGCTAGGGGCATAGCCGCCGGCGTCAGGGTTCAGAAGCGGGCTCGGCGGCGGGCGCCTCGGTCTCGCCGGCCGGAATCGGGACGTAGAGGTTGGTGATCAGCTTGGCGGCGAACGACCCGGCGCGCAGGCGAGGGCCGTAGGCGCGGCACGGGTCGCCGGCGGCGTCGTACCGGCGCGGCTCGCGGTCGGAGCCCGGGGCCATGGCCTTGGCGACATCGTCGGCGAAGGGCTCGGCGAACTGCAGCGCATCGCCCGCCCGGGCCAGGGAGGGCGCATCGGTTCCGATGGCGTTGGCCTGGCGCGCCCAGGCCACGGCGGCGATCTGGCGGCCGTCGCCGGCGATCATCTCGCTCTCGACGCCGAGGGCGCCCAGCGTTCCAGGCGCGCGCAGGTCCAGCGGACCCGGGATGAAGAAGGCGGCCGCCGCCGACACCGCCGAAGCTCCGCGTCCGGTGGGCTCGAACCAGGTCACCGCCGACCGCACCTCGGCGTCCGCGCGGCCGTCCGGACCGGCGATTTCGAAACGCTCGGACAGCTCGAAGCAGAGCTGGGCGTCGATCTCGCGCAGCAGGCCGCGGCGTTCGGCGGGCGTCAGGGTCCTGCCGGCGTCGGCGCCCTCGAGCATCACCGTCGGGCGGAGCCGCACCGTCGAGACCCCGGCCAGGGCCTCTGCGTCGCGCCATTGCCGCACGCTGGCGCGCAGGCCGTCGCCGCGACCGCCGAGCTGGTCGTACCGGCTGAGGAACCCGGCGTCCGGCGCCGGGGCGGTGGCGCAGGCGACCGGGCCGAACAACAGGCAGGCGACGGCGAGGCCGGCGCCGGATGCTGGACGCATACGGAACTCCCTTTCACTCACTCCGACCAGCGGCGCCGTGAGGCGAGGGGTGGACGCCGCCGCCGATCGCCAACAGAAGGTGGAGCGAACAGCCGAAGGGGAAAGAGATGAGAGAGCTGATTTCCGTCGCCGAGCGTATCGCCGCGCGGCTGGTCGAGCGCGGCGAGAGCGTGGCGGTGTCGGAGTCGTCCTCCGGCGGCCTGGTCTCGGCGGCCCTGCTGGCGGTGCCCAGGGCCAGCGTCTGGTACCAGGGCGCATCGGTGACCTACACGCCGAACGTGGCGCGCGGCCTGCTGGGCCTCCAGCGCGGCGACCTTCCGGAGGGCATGCGCTCCTCGACCGAGCCCTATGCGAAGTTCATGGCCGGGGTGATCCGGACGAAGCTGCGCGGGACCTGGGGCCTGTGCGAGACCGGCGCGGCCGGGCCGGAGGGGAACCCCTACGGCGACGCGGCGGGACACACCTGCGTGGGCATCGTCGGGCCGGTGGAAGCGAGCTTCACGCTGGAGACCGGCCTCAACGATCGCGCTGAGAACATGATGCTGTTCGCGAAGTTCGCGCTGGAGCGGTTTGAGGAAGTGCTGGGGACTGCATAGGCGGACCGAAGGGACGCGTTTCCTGTCCCCCTCAAGACCGTCAGATGCCGTTGAGGGGACAGCTATGGGCTATCGCCCCAAGCAGTCCCCGCCAGCCCCGGCCGATCAGCCCATGTACCCCGGCATCCAGTCCTCGTGGGCGGCGCGGAGCCTGGCCAGGGGGATGCTGAACAGGCCCCTGGACGCGAACACGTCGCCGCCCGCCTGCCCGACGACGCTGGCGTGCAGGCCGGCGTCCGCGGCGGCCTTCAGCACCGTCTCCGGAGCGTCTGTGGCGATCAGGTAGCGGGCCTGGTCCTCGCCGAACAGGAACGGATGGGCGTTCTGCTCGCTGGTCGCGTCCAGCACCAGGCCGAGGTTGCTGGCCAGCGCCATATCGGCGGCGGCGACGATCAGGCCGCCGTCCGAAAGGTCGTGCACGACGGAGACCTGTCCCGACTGGATCAGGCCGCGCACGAGATCACCGGTCCTGCGCTCCAGAGCCAGGTCGACCGGCGGCGGGGCGCCGTCCTCGCGGCCCAGCACCTCGCGCAGGTAGATCGAGGCGCCGAGCTCGCCGGCGTTCGAGCCGACCAGCACCAGCGTCTGGCCGGGCTTCATCCCGGAGAAGTCCGCGCGTCGGCCGTAGTCGGCCAGCAGGCCGACGCCGCCCACGGTCGGGGTCGGCGGAATGGCGGCGCCGTTGGTCTCGTTGTAGAGGCTGACGTTGCCGCTCACGACCGGGAAGTCGAGCGCGCGGCAGGCCTCGGCCATGCCGTCGATCGCGCGCACGATCTGGCCCATGATTTCCGGCCGCTCGGGATTGCCGAAGTTCAGGTTGTCGGTGATGGCGATCGGCTCGGCGCCGACGGCAGTGATGTTGCGCCAGGCTTCCGCCACGCACTGCTTGCCGCCCTCATAGGGATCGGCCTGGACGTAGCGCGGGGTGCAGTCGCTGGTCACGGCCAGCGCCTTGCGCGTTCCGTGGACCCGGACGATGCCGGCGTCGGCGCCGGTGGCGCTGTCCTCCAGCGTGTCGGCCATGACGTGACGGTCGTACTGTTCCCAGACCCAGCGCTTGGACGCCATGTCCGGGCAGCCGATCACCTTCAGCACCGCCGCCTCCCAGTCGGCGGGAGCGGGGACCTGGCCCGGGTCAAGGCGCGGCTGCTTCGCCGGCTCGACCCAGGGGCGGTCATAGAGCGGCGCGTCGTCCGACAGCGGGCTCAGCGGAATGTCGCAGACCACCTCGCCCCTGTGCTTCAGCACGATGTGGCCGGTGTCGGTGGTCCGGCCGATCACGGCGGCGTCGAGACCCCACTTCTCGAAGATGGCGTGGCCTTCGTGCTCGCGGCCGGGCTTGAGGATCGCCAGCATGCGCTCCTGGCTCTCCGACAGCATCATCTCGTAGGCCGTCATGCCCTCTTCGCGCTGCGGCACGGCGTCGAGGTCGAGCTCGATGCCGACGCCGCCCTTGCCGGCCATCTCGACCGACGAGGAGGTCAGGCCCGCCGCGCCCATGTCCTGGATGGCCGCGACCGCGCCGGTCTTCATCAGCTCGAGGGTGGCCTCGATCAGCAGCTTCTCTGCGAACGGATCGCCGACCTGCACCGTCGGGCGCTTCTCGTCGCTCTCGTCGTCGAACTCGGCCGAGGCCATGGTCGCGCCGTGGATGCCGTCGCGGCCGGTCTTGGAGCCGAAGTAGACCACCGGCAGGCCGGCGGCGGGCGCGGCCGAGTAGAAGATCTTGTCGGCGTCGGCCAGGCCCACGCACATGGCGTTGACGAGGATGTTGCCGTCGTAGCCGCGGTGGAAGTTGGTCTCGCCCGCCACGGTCGGCACGCCCACGCAGTTGCCGTAGCCGGCGATGCCCGCGACCACGCCGCTGACCAGCCGCTTCGTCTTCGGGTGCGAAGGATCGCCGAAACGCAGCGCGTTCAGCAGCGCGACCGGCCGCGCCCCCATGGTGAAGACGTCGCGCATGATGCCGCCGACGCCCGTCGCCGCGCCCTGGTAGGGCTCGATGTAGGACGGGTGGTTGTGGCTCTCCATCTTGAAGATGCAGGCCTGGCCGTCGCCGATGTCGATGACGCCGGCGTTCTCGCCCGGACCGCAGATGACCTTCGGGCCCTTGGTCGGGAACTTGCCGAGGTGCCTGCGGCTCGATTTGTAGGAGCAGTGCTCGCTCCACATCACCGAGAAAACGCCCAGTTCGACGAGGTTCGGCTCGCGGTTGAGGCGCTTGAGAATGACGGCGTACTCGTCCGGCTTGAGGCCGAACTCGACGGCCGTTTCGGCCATGGTCTTCGCGGGGGAGGCGGTCATGGCGGGGACTTAGCGGATTCCCCTCGAAATGTCAGGACAGGCGAGTCACCATGGCGGCATGAAACAGGATCGCAGAACGGTCGCGGCCGCCCTGGCCGG
>CALKHU010000142.1 GCA_937991555.1 uncultured Caulobacter sp. | reverse complement strand
CCGGTGTCGATCGACGTCAGCCGCTACGAGTGCGTCCGCGACCTGGCGGCGCTGGAGCGCTGGGTCGAGCGCTGCCGCCACACGGGGATCATCGCCTTCGACACCGAGACCGACGCGCTCGGCTCGGCCACCGCCGGCCTGTGCGGGATCTCCCTGGCCGTCGAGGCGGGCGAGGCCTGCTACATCCCGGTCGGGCACAGCGCGCGCGAGGAAGGCCTGTTCGGCGACGCCGGCGGGGCCGACCTGACCCAGATCCCGCTCGACCAGGTCATCGCCGCCCTCAAGCCGGTGCTCGAGGACCCGGCGATCCTCAAGATCGCGCACAACGCCAAGTACGACATCGCGGTCCTCACCCGGTACGGCGTCGACGTCGCGCCGATCGAGGACACCATGCTGATCAGCTACGTGCTCGAGGCCGGCCTGCACGGCCACGGCATGGACGAGCTCAGCGAGCTCTGGCTCGGCCACAAGCCGATCCCGTTCAAGCAGGTCTGCGGCTCGGGCAAGAGCGAGATCAGCTTCCGGCACGTCGAGCTGGAGCCGGCCACCTGCTACGCGGCCGAGGACGCCGACGTGACCCTGCGCCTGTGGAACGTGCTGCGTCCGCGGCTGGCGCGCGAGAAGCTGCTGACCGTCTACGAGACCCTCGAGCGGCCGCTGCCGGACGTGCTGGCGCGGATGGAGAACGAGGGCGTCCGCGTCGATCCGGACCTGCTGCGCTCGCTGAGCCACGAGTTCTCGGTCCGCATGGTCGAGCTGGAGGCCAGGGCCCACGCCCTGGCCGGCCGGCCCTTCAACCTCGGCAGCCCCAAGCAGATCGGCGACATCCTGTTCGGCGAGCTGAACCTGGAGGGCGGCAAGAAGACCGCCACCGGCCAGTGGGCGACCGACAGCGACGTGCTGGAACGGCTGGCGCTGAGCCACGACCTGCCCCGCACCCTGCTCGACTGGCGCCAGCTGTCGAAGCTGCGCGGCACCTATACCGAGAACCTGATCGCGGCGATCAATCCGCGGACCGGCCGGGTGCACACCTCCTACAGCCTGGCCGCCGCCAACACCGGCCGCCTGGCCTCGACCGATCCGAACCTGCAGAACATCCCGATCCGCACCGAGGAAGGCCGCAAGATCCGCAAGGCCTTCATCGCCGATCCCGGCAATGTGCTGATCAGCGCCGACTACAGCCAGATCGAGCTGCGCCTGCTCGCCCACGTCGGCGACATCCCGCAGCTGAAGAAGGCCTTCAGGGAGGGCCTCGACATCCATGCCATGACGGCGTCGGAGATGTTCGACACCCCGATCGAGGGCATGCCCAGCGAAGTCCGACGCCGCGCCAAGGCGATCAACTTCGGCATCATCTACGGCATCAGCGCCTTCGGCCTGGCCAACCAGCTCGGCATCGACCAGGGCGAGGCCGGCGCCTACATCAAGACCTACTTCGAGCGCTTCCCCGGCATCCGCGACTACATGGACCGCATGCGGGCGGAGGTGCGCGAGAAGGCCTATGTGACGACGATCTTCGGCCGGAAGATCAACATCCCCGACATCCACGGCAAGTCGGTCGGCCTGCGTCAGTTCGCCGAGCGCGCCGCCATCAACGCCCCGCTGCAGGGCGCCGCCGCCGACATCATCCGCCGCGCCATGGCCCGCATGCCGGCGGCGCTGAAGGACGCCGGCCTGTCGGCCCGCATGCTGCTGCAGGTGCACGACGAACTGGTCTTCGAGGCCTCGCGCGAGGAGGCCGAGGAGACCATGCGCGTCGCCCGCGGGGTGATGGAGAAGGCCGCCGAGCCCGCCGTCGCCCTGTCGGCGCCGCTCGTCGTCGAGGCCCGCGCCGCCGACAACTGGGACGAGGCCCACTGAGGCGCGCGGTGACGGACGGCGGCCTGTCGTCGCACGCCCCTCCGGACGGCTCGACCGCGCGAGGAGAATCCGCCACGCTCGAATCGCTCACCGCGCGAAGACGCGGGGGCTGGGGGCGCCCGGGGGAACACTGACGTCATCGAGGACGTTGCCCCCGGCTGGATGTCAGGAGGGCCTGTCTTGAAGGATGTGCTGTACTGGAGCTTCGCCGTGCCGGCGACCGCGATCTGCGCCCTGATCCTGCTGCGGCTGATGCAGGTCAGCTGACGCCGCCACGCCAGAGTTGAGCGAGATCAACTCAACCCTTCGGAGAAAGGGCAGGATCGGTTTCAGTTCGGGCCGACGGGGGGGCCATGCGTATCAGTTTGTCGACGGGCGTAAAGGCCGACGCGGATGTCGCCCGCGGCTGCGTGCGCGCCGGCCTGCAGCATTTCGTCCGCTGCGTCGAACGCCTCTCTCTCGTGACCGGCGGCCATCTGCTGGACGGGATCATTCTGACCGCGATCATGTGCGGCAACGTCGCGGACATTCCGGACGACTACCTGGCGACCGGCGCGATCCCGCCCGACGACAGGCGCAAGCCCGTCAGCGTCTATGCCCTCTCCAAGCAACTGGTCCTTCCCTACGAGACCGTGCGCCGCCACGTGACGCGGCTGGCCCGGGCCGGCTTCTGCATTCGGGTGGGACGCGAGGGCGTCGTCGTGCCGCACGCCGCGGTGGCCCGCCTCGCCGGGTCCGGCGGCTTCCCCCGCGCGCTGCAGGACCTGGAACGGCTGGTCGAGCAACTCGACAGGCTCGGCGCGCTGACTACAGAACCCGCGCGTACAGGTCACGCCGTGACTCCGGTGAGCGTTCCCGCAGAATAGACGCAACATGGGTATAGTTTTCGTGGCCCCGCCCCTGACCGGTGCGCGGGCCTGACTTCTGTCGTCGTCCGCAGATACATCAGCCTGCGGCGATACGCCTCACGAATACACCCAATGTGAGGTGAATAGCCCCTCCCGATAGTCCTTAGGGTTTACCGCGGGTTTACCGTTAACGGGTCAGCCTGACCCGTCGCCGCCTCACACCCGGCCGCGACGTGAAACGCGAGTTGATGCGAATGGCGAACCAGAACGGCTGCCCGATCTTCCCCCCCTGCGCCGCGCTGAAGGCGCAGGGCATCGACTCGGAAGCGCATGAACACCTGCTCGCGGTCCTCGTCGGCGCCGTCAGCCGCCTCCCCGGCGGGCCCGAGGCGCTGCGCGCGGCCAGCGAACAGGTCGAGATCCGCGAAGAGGCCTTCGCCTCGTTGCGCCCCGACGACCCCACCCTCCTGATGACGGCTGAGTTCCTGGACGCCTGGCGCGCCGGAAAGGACTGACATGTCGAACGATCACTGGCTCTCGCAACGCCTCGATTTCATGGGCCTGGACGCCGCCGCGCAGCGCGAGATCGTCTCGCTGAGGCCGCTGATCCAGAAGGAGATCGAACCGGCCCTCGACGCCTTCTACGCCCGCGTCCGGGCGGAGCCCGAGACGCGCCGGTTCTTCAGTTCCGAAGGGCACATCAGCTCGGCGGCCAGCCGCCAGAAGCAGCACTGGGGCATCATCGCCGACGCCGAGTACGGCGAGGCCTATGTGCGCGGCGTCCGGACGATCGGCCAGGTCCACGCCAGGATCGGGCTGGAGCCCCGCTGGTACATCGGCGGCTACGCCCTCGTCACCGAGAAGCTCATCCAGGCGGTGGTGCGCGAGCATGCTCCGCGCGGCCTCGGCGTCCGGACGGAGGCCGTCGAGGCGCTCGGCCGCAAGCTGTCCAGCCTGGTGAAGGCCATCCTGCTGGACATGGACTTCGCCATCTCGATCTACATCGAGACCCTCGACAATGAGCGCAAGGCCGCCGAGGACATCCGCCTCGCCGCCGAAGCCCGCCAGGTCGAGGCCGTGGACGCCCTCGGCCGCGCCCTCGCCCGCCTGGCGTCCGGCGACCTCGCCAGCACCTTCGCCGACCCGGTGGCGCCGGAGTTCCAGCGCCTGAAGGACGACTTCAACGCGGCGGTCACCGCGCTGGCGGACACGCTGGAGGCCGTCGCCCGCTCATCCGGCGGCATCCGCCACGGCTCCGACGAGATCTCGCACGCCTCCGATGATCTCGCGCGGCGCACGGAACAGCAGGCGGCGAGCCTCGAGGAGACCGCGGCGGCGATGGAGCAGCTCACCACCTCGGTGCGCAGGGCGGCCGACGGCGCCGACCAGGCCTCGCGGATCGTTGCGACCGCCCGGGAGGAAGCGCAGCAGTCCGGGCGGATCATGGACGACGCGGTGTCGGCCATGAGCCAGATCGAGGCCTCCTCGAACGAGATCGGCCAGATCATCGGGGTGATCGACGAGATCGCCTTCCAGACCAACCTG
>CALKHU010000141.1 GCA_937991555.1 uncultured Caulobacter sp. | reverse complement strand
CCGCCGTCTGGATGCGGGCGCTCTCGAAGGTCGCCATCAGCTGCTTGAAGCCCTGTCCCTCGACGCCGCCGAGCAGGTTGGCCGCCGGCACGGTGAAGCCGTCGAAGCCGATCTCGTACTCCTTCATGCCGCGATAGCCGATCACCCCGATCTCGCCGCCGCTCATGCCCGGGGTGGGGAAGGGATTGGCGTCGTCGCCGCGCAGCTTGGGCGCCAGCAGCATCGAAAGGCCGCGGTAGTCTGTCGTGTCAGGATCGGTGCGGACCAGCAGGGTCATCACGTCGGCGCGGGCGGCGTGGGTGATCCAGGTCTTGTTGCCGGTCACGATGTAGCTGTCGCCGTCGCGGACGCCGCGCGTGCGCAGCGAGCCGAGGTCGGAGCCGGTGTTGGGCTCGGTGAACACCGCCGTCGGCAGGATTTCGGCCGAGGCGATCTTCGGGAGCCATTCCTCGCGCTGGGCGGCCGTTCCGCCCGTGAGGATCAGCTCGGCCGCGATCTCCGAACGGGTGGCGAGCGAACCGACGCCGATCCAGGCCCGGGACAGCTCTTCAGACACCACGCACATCGCGGTCTTGCCGAGACCGGCGCCGCCGAACTCCTCGGGGATCGTCAGGCCGAAGACGCCGAGGTCGCCGAGCTCGGTCACCAGGTCCAGCGGGATCAGTTCGTCCTTCAGATGCCATTCGTGGGCGTGCGGGACGACCTTCTCCTCGGCGAAGGCGTGGAACTGGTCGCGGATCATCTCGAAGGTGTCGTCGAGACCGGTCTTCTCGACCGTCGCCTTGCCGCGCGAGGCGGCGACGAGGTCGGCGACGCGGGTCTTCACCGCCTGGCCGCCGCCCTGGTTGACCAGGGTCAGCAGCGGCGCGGCGAACAGCTTCTCGAGGGTCGCCGGCGCAACGCCCAGATCGGCCGGGCGGATGACTTCGCCCTGGTTCATCGGGATGCCGCCGATCAGCTGCGCGCCGTACTCGGCGAACAGAAGCTGGGCGAGCAGGGCCTCGGTCTCGCCGAACGCGCCCTCGCCGTCCAGGCGCTCGGCCCAGCCTGCGACCTGGTTCAGCAGTTCGGCATACGAGGCGTACCAGCCGTAGCCGTGGACGGCGTGCTGTTCGACGTCCGCCAGGCGGCGATCGATCCGGCCGCCCGCGCTGATCCTGGCCTTCACCGGGGCCTTGGCCTCATGCACGAAGGCGGCGGCGACGTCGGCGGCCTCCCGCAGAAGCTGGACCAGGCCCGGAAGGACCAGGGCACGCGGTTCGGACTGGGCTGCGGCGGCGCTCATCGGCAGATTTCCCCGGATTATTGTTGCGGCGCACTATAGGCATTTCGCAACTGCACACAATCGACGTTGCATAAGGTAGATTTTGCCGGAGCCATGGCCAGCCCTAAGGTGCGAAGAGTCAACCGACGGGGAACGCCATGCTGATCGTCCACCACCTCAACGAGTCGCGCTCCCAGCGCATCCTCTGGCTGCTCGAGGAGCTCGCGATCCCCTACGAGATCGCCTTCCACCAGCGGGACGCCGAGACCCGGCTGGCGCCGCCGGCGCTGATCGCGGTGCATCCGCTGGGCAAGTCGCCGGTGATCGTCGACGACGGCGAGGTGGTCCATGAGTCCGGCGCCATCATCGACTACATCATCCGCCGGCGCGGCGGCGGGCGCTTCGCGCCGACGCCGGGGACCGCCGACCACGAGCGCTACCTGCAGTGGCTGCACTACGGCGAGGGCAGCGCCATGCTGCCGCTGATGCTGTTCATGTACGTCGCGCGACTGGGCGAAGCCGGCGCGCCGCTGCACCCCCGCATCGAGAGCGAGATCGCCAACCACATGTCCTACATCGAGGGCGCGCTCTCCGGCCGCGAATGGCTGGTCGGCGACGGGCCGAGCGGCGCGGACGTGCAGCTGAGCTTCGTCCCCGAGGTGCTCAAGGCGTTCGGCAAGCTGGACGCCTATCCCAACATGGCCGCCTGGATCGCGCGCATCCACGCCCGGCCGGCCTGGGTGCGCGCGTTGGAGAAGGGCGGGCCGTACGCGCTGGGGCGTTAGCTCAGTGCGGGGTTCGACACGCGCCGGAGTTTTCCCTCGGGCCGTCATCCGGCGGACTCGGGGGGCGCTGCTCACCATGACGTATGTGGATAGCCTTCTGAGTACGTCATCCTGAGCAGCCCGCGCAGCGGGCGTGTCGAAGGACGCAACGCCTTCACATCTCTTCCAGATACCCGTCCAGGAAATCGAACACCGCCGCCTTCAGCAGCCCGTGCGGGATGGCGTTGAAGTGATCGCAGCCGGCCAGGGTCAGGGCCCTGGCGCCCGGAACGGCGTCGGCCAGGTCCCGCGGGTCGCCGGCCAGGTCGTCCCGCGACCCCGCCACGATCAGGGTCGGCGCGCCGATGCCGCCGAGGGCCGCGCGATCGAGCGGGCCGGAGCCGGCCCGGCTGAACGCCGCGAGGGCGAGACGATCCTCACCCTGCTCGTCGGCGAACTGGCGGAAGCTCTTCAGAATCGGCTCGGTGATCGCGTCGAGGCTGTCCGCCTCCATGGCCACGGCCATCGGGTCGCCCGGGAGCGGCGGGTCGAACTGCCGGCCGCCGACGCCGCCGGCGATGAGGTATCCCACCCGTTCGCGGTGCTCCACCGCCAGGGCCAGGGCGAGCCGGGCGCCCATCGAGTAGCCGAGCACATTGGCCCACTCGACGCCGAGATGGTCGAGCAGACCGACGATGTCGCCCAGCAGGGTGGCGCGGCCGTAGGCGGCGGGGTCGTGCGGCTTGCCGCTCTCGCCGTGCCCGCGCAGGTCCAGCGCCACGACCCGCTGCCCGCGCCGGGCGAAGGCCGCGTACCAGCCGGTCCGCTTCCACGCCTCCTGGCGGTTGGAGGAGAAGCCGTGGATCAGCAGCATCGGCGCGCCGGGCCCGCCGGTGTCGTCATAGGCGATGGGGACGCCGTCCGGGGCGGTCCACGTGCTCATCGATACATCCTGCCCCGATCGCGCTTCTGCGTACGCGCCTGGCGAGGAGCCTGCCGTCTGCGCGCGGAGGGTCAAGCGGAAATAGGGACAGACACCGGGGTGTCTGTCCCTGTCGACGCTACCGCAGGTCCGGCGGCGTCGCTTCCTCGGTCAGGATGGCGACGGCCTCGGCCAGGGTGACCGTCTGCTGCTCCTGGCTGCCAAGGCGGCGCAGGACGACCTTGCCCTCCTCGGCCTCCTTGCGGCCGACGACGGCGATGACCGGCGTCTTGGCGACCGAATGCTCGCGGATCTTGTAGTTGATCTTCTCGTTGCGAAGATCCGACTCGACGCGCAGCCCGGCCTTCTTCAGCGCCTCGACCACGCCGCCGGCGTAGTCGTTGGCGTCGGAGGTGATCGGGGCGACCACCACCTGGATCGGCGACAGCCACAGCGGGAAGCGGCCGCCGTAGTTCTCAATCATGATGCCGATGAAGCGCTCGAAGCTGCCCAGGATGGCGCGGTGGAGCATCACCGGCCGCTGCTTGGAGCCGTCCTCGGCGATGTACTCGGCGCCCAGGCGTTCCGGCAGGACGTAGTCCAGCTGCAGCGTTCCGCACGTCCACTCGCGGCCGATGGCGTCCTGGACGATGAAGTCCAGCTTCGGCGCGTAGAAGGCGCCGTCGCCCTCGGCGATGACCGGCTCGACGCCGGCCTGCTTGGCGGCGTCGGCGAGCATGCCCTCGGCCTTGTCCCAGAACGCGTCCGAGCCCGCGCGGACCTCCGGACGGGTGGCGAGGGCGATGTACTTCGTCGTCATGCCGAGGTCGGCGTGGATCATCCGCGTCAGCTGGATGAAGCGCGCCGTCTCGTCGACGATCTGGTCCTCGCGGCAGAAGATGTGGGCGTCATCCTGGGTGAAGGCGCGCACGCGCATCAGGCCGTGCAGGGCGCCCGACGGCTCATACCGGTGGCAGGCCCCGAACTCGGCCATGCGCATCGGCAGCTCCTTGTAGGAGCGCTGGCCGACGTTCCAGATCTGCACGTGGCCCGGGCAGTTCATCGGCTTCAGCGACAGCGTCTCGCCCTCGACCGTCTCGCAGACGAACATGTTGGGGCGGTACTTCTCCCAGTGGCCGGAGTTCTCCCAGAAGGTCCGGTCGAGGACCTGGGGCGTCTTGACCTCGATGTAGCCGGCGGCCGTCAGGCGGCGACGCATGTAGGCTTCCAGCGTCTGCCAGAGCTGCCAGCCCTTGGGATGCCAGAAGACCATGCCCCGGCCCTCTTCCTGCATGTGGAAGAGCTCCATCTGGCGGCCGAGCTTGCGGTGGTCGCGCTTCTCGGCCTCCTCGAGCCGCGTCAGGTAGGCGTCGAGGTCCTCCTGCGTGGCCCAGGCCGTGCCGTAGATCCGCTGCAGCTGGGCGTTGTTCTGGTCGCCGCGCCAGTAGGCGCCGGCCAGCTTCATCAGCTTGAACGCCTTGCCCACCGCCTTCGTCGACGGCAGGTGCGGGCCGCGGCAGAGGTCCTTCCAGTTCCCCTGGCGATAGACCGTGACCTCCTCGCCGGCCGGCAGGCCCTCGATGATCTCGGCCTTGTAGTCCTCGCCGATCGCTCGGAAGTGGGCGATGGCCTCATCGCGGTCCCAGACCTCGCGCGTGATCTTCTCGTCGCGGTCGACGATCTCGGCCATGCGCTTCTCGATCGCGGCGAAGTCGTCCGTGCTGAACGGCTCGTCGCGGGCGAAGTCGTAGTAGAAGCCGTCCTCGACGTTCGGGCCGATGGTCACCTGCGTGCCGGGGAACAGCTCCTGCACGGCCTCGGCCAGCACGTGGGCCGTGTCGTGGCGGATGGTGTCGAGCGCGTCGGGGTCGTCGCGGCCGACCAGCTCGATCCGGCCGCCGCCGGGCAGCGGTCGGTCGTAGTCGAGCAGCTTGCCGTCCAGGCGCACCAGCAGCGTGCGCTTGGCCAGGGACGGGGAGATCGAGTTGGCGACGTCGCGGCCGCTCGATCCTTCGGGGAACTGACGGACGGAGCCGTCGGGGAAAACCAGGTCGATCATGATGTCGGTTCGCACTTTCGCGGCGGCGCCGGTACGGGATCGTAGCCGGAACCGCCCCAGGGATGGCAGCTGCACAGACGCTTCGTGGCGAGCCAGCCGCCGCGAACCGGGCCGTGCACGATCAGGGCCTCGCGCGCGTAATCCGAACAGGTCGGAAGGAAGCGGCACTGGCGTCCGATCAACGGGGACAGCGTCAGCTTGTAGGCGCGGTGCGCCAGCGTAACGCCGCGTTCGTAGAGGTTCATGCCGACGCGAGATTGGGTGAACGGGTCCCGGCGCTTATCCACGCGCCAGCGCGCGCGATCAAGCCGCGTCGGCGCCGCTAGTTCGGGAAGCCGCGATCCGGGCGGCCTCCACCGCGGCCTCGAACGCCAGCAGCGTCGAAGCGTGACGGGCGGGATAGTCCTTCACGGGCGCCAGCACGGCCAGGTCCTCGAAACGTCCGGTCGGCGCGGGACCGCCGGACTTCAGCATCGCGGCAAGCTGATCGCGCGCGGATGCGATTTCGTCAACCCCGGCGCCGATGACGTTGGCCCCCAGCACCGACGCGGCCGCCTGGCCCAGGGCGCAGGCCGTCACGTCCTGGGCGAAGTCGGCGACCCGGCCATCGGCGTCCAGCGAGAGGTCGACGACGATGCGGCTGCCGCACAGCTTGGCGTGCTTCTCGGATGACCCCTGCGGCGCGGCGAGGCGCCCGATCCGCGGGATGTTCGCGGTCAGGGCCAGGACCCTCGCTGAGTACAGATCATCAATCACGGCACTTAGATAGCAACGACCAAGCCCCCCTTAAACCGCTCATCCGAGCGAATGCCGGGATGTGGACTCTCGTTCGAAGTGCAACACCCTGGAGAAGACCTCGGCGGGGGTG
>CALKHU010000140.1 GCA_937991555.1 uncultured Caulobacter sp. | reverse complement strand
GGCCGCGGCCATCGCCTCGCCGGTGGAGCCTGCGCCGGCGCCGGTCGACGAGGCTCCGGCGCCCGCTTCGAGAACGGCTGACGCGCCGCCGCAGCAGCCCGCCGGCGCTGCGCCGGCCCATGTCGAGCCCGCCGCCGTCCACGCCGCCGCGGTCCGCGGCGCGCCGGAGACGGTCGCCAAGCTTGCGTCGGACATCGTGCGCAAGCTCGAGGGGCGGACGACGACGTTTGACGTCCAGCTCGACCCGCTGGGCCTGGGAAAGGTCGACGTCAGCATCGAGATCAACGCCGACGGCCGTCTGACCGCCTCGCTGTCGTTCGAGACCGCCCAGGCCGCCGAAGCCCTGCGCGGCCGGGCGGGCGAGCTCCGCCAGGCGCTGGAGAAGGCCGGCTTCTCGCTGACCGACTCGAGCCTGTCCTTCGACATGAATCACCAGGGCGGCGGCGCCGAGCGCCAGCAGGCCGGCGAGCGCTTCGCCGGCTGGTCCAGCCGCGCCTTCCAGACCGTGCAGAGCGGCCTCGACCAGGCCGACGCCCGGCTGGCCGCCGCCGCCTACGCCCGCTCGCCGAACGGCGGCGTGGACATCCGTATCTGAGGCCCCGATGACCGACGCCGTCACCAGCAGCAGCCCTTCGATCCTCGACAAGCAGCAGAGCTCGCGCAGCCGACTGGCCGACAGCGAGGAGACCTTCCTGGCGCTGCTGACCACCCAGCTGAAGAACCAGGACCCGCTGTCGCCGCTCGATTCCAACGAGTTCACGGCCCAGATCGTGCAGATGACGGGCGTCGAGCAGCAGCTGCTGACCAACGACCTGCTCACGATGCTGGTCGGCATGAACGACGGCGGTCTCGCCGGCTCGGTCAACCTGATCGGCAAGACGGTCACGGCGGCGACTGACCAGGCGACCCTGCAGGACGGCAAGGCGGCCTGGACCTACGACCTCGACCGCAACGCGACCTCGGTGAAGTACGAGATCGTCAATTCGGCCGGCCAGACCGTCTACTCGGAAGCGAAGAACAGCGTCGCCGCCGGCGAGCAGGCCTTCGAGTGGAACGGCAAGACTACCCAGGGAACCCAGCTGTCCGACGGCGGGACCTACACCCTGAAGATCACCGCCACCGGCTCCGGCGGCGAGACCATCAGCACCTCCATCCACACGACCGGCGTCGCGTCGGGCGTGGAAACCCTCAACGGCGAGACGGTCGTCTCGATCGGGAAGCTCAAGGTCCCGGTCGCCTCGATCACCTCGGTCAGAGAGACCGTCTAGGCCAACAGAACCTCAGTGCAGGAAGGATAGCCCTCCAATGAGCATCAACAGCGCAATGCTTGCCGGTGTCACCGGTCTGCTGTCGAACTCCCAGTCCCTGGCTGCGATTTCGGACAACATCGCGAACGTCAACACGGTCGGGTACAAGCGCGCCCAGGCGAACTTCCAGACGCTGGTCAGCGGGCGGAACACGGGTTCGGCCTACGCCGCGGGCGGCGTCACCGCCACGACCCGCCGCTTCATCACCACCCAGGGCCTGCCGACGCAGTCGACCCGCAACACTGACCTGTCGATCAGCGGCAACGGCTTCTTCGTGGTCACGGAGAAGGCCGAGAACCTGACCGCCGCCGACGCCCGCTCGTTCACCCGCGCCGGGTCGTTCCAGCTCGACAGTCTCGGCTACCTGCGCAACGACGCGGGCCTCTATCTGCAGGGCTGGCTGACCGACGCCAACGGCGTGATCACCACCGATCCTTCGGACATCACCCGCCTGCAGTCGATCAATGTCTCATCGGTCGGCGGCGCCGCCGAACAGACCACCCGCGTGACGGTCAACGCCAACCTCGACGCCGGCCAGGCCATCTCGCCGGAGGTGTCGGGCGGCACCTACGACCCGGCGACCAACTCGATGGCCATGTACGACCCGGATGCCGGCACGGGCGTGAAGCCGGACTTCTGGATCCAGGTCCCGGTGTCCGACTCCAAGGGCGGCAAGCGCACCATCGAGATCGACTTCCTGCGCAGCACCACGCCGAACCAGTGGTACGCCGAAATCCGCGCCGTTCCGGCCTCGGACGTCGAGACCGGCGCCGGGCTCACCAACGGCCAGCTGGCCGTCGGCATGGTCGCCTTCACCGAGGACGGCCGTCTCGACACCAGCGCCACCTTCGCCGCACCGCTCCAGCCCCTGTTCGCGGACTGGAACGACCCGGTGATCGACTTCGGCGCCTCGTCCGACGCCGCCCCGGGCGCCGGCGGCGTGAAATGGGCGACGGGCCTGGGCATCGGCGACCAGGGCATCCGCCTGGAGCTCGGCGGCGCCGCCGGCGGCATCACCAGCTTCGACAGCGAGAGCATTCTGCAGTCGGTCAGCACCAACGGCACGGCCTTCGGCAACCTGACGGACATCGAGATCGACGACCAGGGCTACGTCACCGCCATCTTCGACAACGGCATTTCCCGCCAGATCGCCCAGGTGGCCGTCGCGACCTTCCCGAACGCCGACGGCCTGATCCCGACCAACGGCAACGCCTATCGCGTGAGCAAGGACAGCGGCACCTACAACTTCAAGACGCCGGGCACCGGCGGCGCCGGCTACATCGCCCCGGCGACGCTGGAAGCTTCGACCGTCGACCTGTCCAGCGAGTTTACCGGCCTCATCACCACGCAACGGGCCTACTCGGCTTCGTCAAAGATCATCACGACTGCGGATCAGATGTTGGAAGAGCTTCTGAACATCAAGCGCTAATCTTGATGTTTAGGGGGCTTTAATTCAGATGTCTCACAATGAAACACGGCTGTTAACTTGCGGAGTACGGTGGTTAATCCAAAAAAACCATCGGGCTTTACGGCGTGTTATTTCAGAGGGCGCATCTTCCTCGCCAACAGTCCTGGTGAGAGAGGCGTAGAAGAATGCTTCAGCAGCAGCGCGTGAACAGCAGAGGCGAGAAGTACGTGATCGGTCCGACCGGCGCGCCGCTGACGCTGTCCGATCTGCCGCCTGCCAATACCGAGCGTTGGGTCATCCGGCGCAAGGCGGAGGTGGTCGCGGCGGTCCGGGGTGGTCTCCTGTCGCTGGATGAGGCGTGCGAACGCTACAGCCTCACCAACGAGGAGTTCCTGACCTGGCAGAAATCGATCGATCGTCACGGCCTGGCCGGCCTCCGGACGACCCGGTTGCAGCAGTATCGCTGAGCCGCTCCGCCCCCCAGAGGGGCTCGGCGAACGTGCGCGGCCGCGCTTCCGGAGGGGAGCGCGGCCGTTGCCTTTCCGGCTCCGTCGGCCGTTAAGGCCCTTTAAGGGGGCGTTTACCCTGCACCCGGTAATTCCTGCCTAGCGATCTCCGCCGGAAGGCGTGTCGCGCCGTGTTGGTGGGTAGGGGCGGTCCCGCGTGGAAAGGTTCATGAACGGCGTTCGCGCGTTCGGGGTCGCCCGGCTCGCCGCCCTGCTCGGGATCGGGGCGGCGCTCGTCGCCGGCCTGATCTGGCTGGCGGCGACCATGGGCGCCGAGCCGATGTCGCTGCTCTACTCAAACG
Source organism: uncultured Caulobacter sp. (assembly GCA_937991555.1). Taxonomy (GTDB): domain Bacteria; phylum Pseudomonadota; class Alphaproteobacteria; order Caulobacterales; family Caulobacteraceae; genus Caulobacter. Next base: position 2,281 of record CALKHU010000140.1, on the reverse strand, counting down.
TCGATCCGAAGGAGGCCTCGGCCGTCGTCCAGCAGCTGGACCAGGCGGGCATCAAGTACGAGCTCAAGGGCGACGGCTCGACGATCCTCGTGCCGCGCGACAAGGTCGCGTCCACGCGCCTGCTCATTTCCGGCAAGGGCCTGGTGACGTCCGGGTCGGTCGGCTACGAGATCTTCGACCAGGGCGCCACGCTCGGCCAGACGGACTTCGTCCAGCAGCTGAACCGGCAACGGGCGCTGGAGGGCGAACTGGCGCGCACGATCCGCGCCTGGGACGGCGTCAGCTTCGCCCGGGTTCATCTGAATCTGCCCCGCCGCCAGCTGTTCGAGGAAGAGGCTGAGGCGCCGACCGGCTCGGTGACCATCGGCATGGGCGGGCGCAGGCCGAACGAGGACATCGTCCAGGCGGTCCAGAACCTCGTCGCCGGCGCCGTGCCCGGTCTGAAGGCCGAACAGGTCTCGGTGATCGACCAGCATGGCAAGACGCTTTCGGCCGGCGGCTCGTCGATGGCCAGCAAGCTGGCCGACGATCGCAAGAGCGAGGTCGAGCGCAGGCTCGCGGCCCGCATCAAGGAGATGGTCGAGGGCGTCGTCGGCGTCGGCCGGGCCCGGGTCGAGGTCAGCGCCGACATCGACATGGCCCGGGTCACCGAGCAGGAGACCACCTACGATCCGGACGGCCAGGTCATCCGGTCCGAGCAGACCGGCGAGGAAAGCTCGCGCGAGAACCAGCCCGACGGCGCCGAGGGCGTCTCGGCCGCCGCCAACATCCCCGGCGGCGCGGCGGCGGGCGGCGGCGCATCGAACACCTCGGCCAGCGGCAGCGCCTCGAGCACGACCAACTACGAGATCAGCAACAAGACCCGCACCGAGGTGCGCGAGCCGGGCGCCATCAAGAAGATCTCGGTCGCCGTCGCCGTCGATGGGGTCACCGCCCCCGGCGCGGACGGCAAGCCCGGCGCCTACACGCCGCGCTCGGCCGAGGAGCTCGCGCGACTGGACGAGCTGGTCAAGGCCGCCGTCGGCTTCGATTCCGCACGCGGCGACACCGTGAAAGTCACCAATGTCCGCTTCGCCCGCGAGGCCGTCCCCGCGGGCGAGGAGGCGGGCCTGCTGGCGAGCTTCGACAAGAACGACATCATGCGGGTGGTCGAACTGGCCATCCTCGGCGTCGTGGCGGTGTTGATCGTGCTGTTCGGCGTCCGGCCGCTGCTCAAGTCGCTGATGAGCGGCGGAGGCGGCGCGGGCGGAGGCGGCCTGCCGATGCTCGCCGGGGCCGGCGCCGGGGCCGGAGGCGGCCAGCAGGTCGTGACCCGGCTCGTGACGACGCCGGAGGGCGCCCAGTACCAGATCCCGGTCGACGCCGTGACGGGCGAGCCGCTCGCTCTGCCGGGGCCGGACCTCGACCAGCGCATCGACATCGCCCGGATCGAGGGCCAGGTCCGCGCGTCCTCGGTCAAGCGCGTGGCCGACTTCGTCGACAAGCACCCGGATGAATCGGTCTCGATCCTCCGGACCTGGCTGCACGAAACGACATGAGCCTCCTTCGCCAAGGCTTCGGAGGCCAGGGCCTCCCCCGCGTGAGACTGGTCGCTGGCCGACCTGTCCTGCGTAGCTCCGTGAGGAGCGCAGCAGGATGAGCCGGAAGTCCAAGGCCATCACCGATCCTTCCAAGCTTTCCGGCCCGGAGAAGGCGGCCGTGGTCCTGCTCGCGCTCGGCGAGGAGCACACCGCGATCTGGGAAGCGCTGGACGAGGAGGAGATCAAGGAAGTCTCCCAGGCCATGGCTTCGCTCGGCACCGTCGCCTCGTCGGCGGTCGAGGAGCTGCTGGTCGAGTTCGTGTCGGGCCTGTCGTCCAGCGGCGCGATCATGGGCAGCTTCGAACAGACCCAGCGGCTGCTGCAGAGCTTCCTGCCGCCCGAGAAGGTCGACGCCCTCATGGAGGAGATTCGCGGCCCGGCGGGTCGCACCATGTGGGACAAGCTGGGCAACGTGAACGAGGCGGTGCTCGCCAACTATCTCAAGAACGAGTACCCGCAGACGGTCGCGGTCGTGCTCAGCAAGATCAAGGGCGACCACGCTTCCCGCGTCCTGGCCGCGCTGCCGGAGGACTTCGCACTCGAATGCGTGCAGCGGATGCTGCGCATGGAGCCGGTCCAGCGCGAGATCCTCGACAAGATCGAACAGACCCTCCGCACGGAGTTCATGTCGAACCTGGCGCGCACGTCCAAGCGCGACAGCCACGAGATGATGGCGGAGATCTTCAACAACTTCGACCGCC
>CALKHU010000139.1 GCA_937991555.1 uncultured Caulobacter sp. | reverse complement strand
GTGAACATCTACCCGCAGGAGATCGAGAACCTGCTGGTCACCCACCCGAAGGTGGCCGACGTCGCCGTCGTCGGCGGTCCGCACGAGGAGATGGGCGAGCAGGTCATCGCGGTGATCCAGCCGGCCGACTGGAACGAGGCGGGCGACGCGCTGCGCGACGAGCTGCTGGCGTTCGCGAGGGCCAACCTCAGCCACGTGAAGTCGCCGCGCGTCCTCGACTTCATGGAGGAACTGCCGCGCCACCCGACCGGCAAGCTCTACAAGCGCCTGATCCGCGACGCCTACTGGGGCAAGACCGACGCCAAGATCGTCTGAGGCGACGGTCATGGCCAAGGTGGTGCGTATCGGCGGCGCCGGCGGGTTCCTCGGGGATTCGTCGGTCGCCGCGCCCCAGCTGCTGCGCGGCGGCGGGCTCGACTACATGATCCTGGACTATCTGGCCGAGGCGACCATGTCGTCGCTGGGCCAGCTGCGCGCGGCCCGGCCGGACCAGGGCTACGCCCGCGACTTCACCGACTGGGTCTGGAAGGACAACCTGCGCGAACTCAAGGCGCAGGGGGTGAAGATCGTCACCAACGCCGGCGGCCTGAACCCGCGCGCCTGCCGCGAGCGGATGGAGAAGATCGCCGCCGAGGCCGGCCTGTCGTTCAGGATCGCGGTGGTCGAGGGCGATGATCTCGCCGGCCGCCTGGACGAGCTCAAGGGCCGCGGCCTGGCCGAGATGTTCACCGGCGCGCCCTTCCCCGATCCGTCCAGGGTCTTCAGCGCCAATGCCTATTTCGGCGCCGAGCCGATCGCGGCGGCGCTGGCGGCGGGGGCGGACATGGTCATCACCGGCCGGGTCGTCGACAGCGCCCTGACGCTGGGCCCGCTGGTGCACGAGTTCGGCTGGAGCCTGGACGACTACGACCGCCTGTCGGCGGGGTCGCTGGCCGGCCACGTCATCGAGTGCGGGGCGCAGGCCACCGGCGGCCTGTTCACCGACTGGGAGGACGTCACCGACTGGGCGCACATCGGCTATCCGGTGATCGAATGCCACGACGACGGCTCATTCGTGGTCACCAAGCCGGAGGGCACCGGGGGTCTCGTTTCCCCTGCCGCCGTCGCCGAGCAGATCCTCTACGAGGTCGGCGACCCGCAGGGCTATGCGCTGCCGGACGTGGTCTGCGACTTCACGCAGCTGAAGGTCGAGAGCGCCGGCGAGCACCGGGTGAAGGTCAGCGGGGCGAAGGGCTATCCGCCATCCGACCGCTACAAGGTCTGCGTCACCTTCGGCGACGGCTTCCGCTTCCTGGGCGCCAGCCCTGTGGTCGGCCGCGACGCCGCCGCCAAGGGCCGGCGGCAGTCCGAGGCGGTGCTCGAGCGGATCGGCGAGATGCTGCGCGACCGCAACCTGCCGCCGCTGCGCGACAGCCGGATCGAGATCCTCGGCGCGGAAGCCAGTTACGGCGCCAACGCCAGCGAGGCGGCGCGGAGCGTGCGCGAAGTCGTCTGCCGCATCGGCGCCGAACACGAGAGCGCCGAGGCGCTGGGTCTGATGATGCGGGAGTTCGCCTCCCCCACCACCTCGATGAGCGTCGGGACCACCGGCTGGTTCGGCGGCGCGCCGACGATCACGCCCGTGGCGCGGGTGTTCTCCGTCCTGCTGCCCCGCCAGGAGGTTCCGGCGACGGTTTCGGTGGGCGGACTGGAGCAGACCATCGTCCCGGCCTCGCCCCGCGAGGCGTTCGACCCGGCCAGGGTCGTCACGCCCGAGGTCCCGGCCGATCCGGTCGCGGACGAGGACCTGGTCTCCGTCCCGCTGATCGACGTCGCCTGGGCCCGGTCCGGCGACAAGGGCGACGCCTTCAACGTCGGCGTCATCGCCCGGCGGCCGGAACTGCTGCCCTGGATCCGTCGCGGCCTGACCGAGGAGCGGGTAAAGGCGTGGTTCGCGCATGAGTTCGAGGGCGCGGCCGATCCGAAGGTCATCCGCTACGAGCTGCCGGGCATGGACGCCCTGAACTTCCACTGCATCCAGGCGCTGGGCGGAGGACAGTTCTCCAGCCTGCGGCTCGACCCGCTGGCGAAGGGCAAGGCCCAGCAGCTGCTGGACATCGAGGTCCAGATTCCCCGCCGCCTGCTCGCCTGACGAGGACGCCATGGCCCTGAAGCTGTCGCCCGCGGACGAGGCCTTCCGCGACGAGGTCCGACGCTTTCTCGACGAGAAGCTGACCGACGACCTGCGCGAGGCGGGCCGCCTGTGCGCCGGCGTCTACTGTGACCGGCCGGTGGCGCAGCGCTGGCTCTCGATCCTCAATGACCGTGGCTGGGCGACGCCGAACTGGCCGGTAGAGTACGGCGGCACGGACTGGTCGCTGGTCCAGCGCTACATCTTCGCCAGCGAGCTGGTCGCCGCCGATGCGCCGCCGGTGACGCCGAACGCGACCGGGATGCTGGGGCCGGTGCTGATCGCCTTCGGCACGCCCGAGCAGAAGGCGAAGTACCTGCCGGCGATCAGGACCGGCGAGGACTGGTGGGCGCAGGGCTACTCCGAGCCGGGCGCGGGCTCGGACCTGGCCTCTCTGCAATGCCGGGCGGTGCGGGACGGAGACCACTACGTCATCAACGGCTCCAAGATCTGGACCACCCACGCCCACTGGTCGAACCGGATCTTCTGCCTGGTCCGCACAAGCACCGAGGGCAAGCCGCAGCAGGGCATCAGCTTCCTGCTGTTCGACATGGACCTGCCCGGCGTCACCGTCCGGCCGATCATCACCCTGGCCGGCGACCACGAGGTCAACGAGGTCTTCTTCGACAACGTCCGCGCGCCGGTTTCGGGCCTGGTCGGAGAGGAGAATGACGGCTGGACGGTCGCCAAGTACCTGCTGACCCATGAGCGCGGCGGCCAGTGGTCGCCCCGTCTTCGCAAGCAGTGGAGCCGGCTGGCGCGGATGCTCGCCGGTCGGGCGGGCGAGACGGACCCCGCCGAGATCGCCGCTGTCCGCCGCCGACTCGCCGAGCTGGCCGTGCAGCTGGACGCACAGGAAGCCAACGAACACGAGATCCTGTCCGCCCTGTCGCAGGGGGGCTCGCCCGGACCGTCCAGCTCGATGCTGAAGATGTCCGGCACCGAACTCCTGCAGCAGTTGGACGAGGTCGGGGTGGCGCTGGCCGGTCCGTATGCCGCCGTCGACCAGTCGCGTGCGCTGCACCAGCTGAACGTCCAGCTGGGCGTCGGCCCGACGGACGCGATCACCAACACCGCCCGCTACCTGAACAACCGCGCGGCGACCATCTACGCCGGCTCAAGCGAGGTCCAGCGCAACATCCTCGCGGGACAGCTGCTGAAGGGCTAGCCGCGCTTCTCGACCAGCACGCTCTGCACCGCCCGGCCGAAGTATCCGTGTCGATCGGCGAGCCGGGCGAAGGCCAGCGCCCCGCCGCGGTCGCCGACCCAGGTCTCGGCGTCGAGGAGGATCCAGTCGCCGACCGGCTGGCGGGCGAAGCTGACCGACAGGTCGCCGTTGATGTAGGTCCACTGGCTGAAGTCCAGCACCGACGACACGCCGTTGCAGAAGTCGGCGGTCAGGGCGGCCCGCATCAGCGGGCTGGTCGGCTCGCCCCGCACGATCGGCCGGTCCGCCCGGAACCAGACCGCCGCCGGTCCGGGCTTGCCCCATTCGCCGCGCGCGATCACCGCCGACATGCCCGAGCCGAAACCGTGGCTGGAGCCGAAGCCCGCTGACGAGGCCGCGTCCTCCGCCGGCGGCGTCAGGTCGAGCGGCCGGAAGCCCTGATGCTCGGGCAGATCGAGCGGTTCCTCGCGCAGCTTGAGCACGCTGGCCCGGACGCACTCCTTGCCCGCCGCCAGCAGGCGGACCTGCAGCAGCTGGATCTTCCGGCCTTCGCGGACGACTTCGGTCTCGATGTCCAGCGTGGCGACCGGCACGGGCCTCAGCAGATCAACGGTCAGGCGGGCGACGCGCATCGGCCGGGCCGAGGGGTAGGCCTCGGCAGCACGCGCCACGAGCGCCGTCGGCGCACCGCCATGCTGCATCGTGGGGTCCCAGGGGCCGGCGGCGAAGGGCGTGGCGGTCGCCCGCGCGCCATCGACCTCGAAGACGTACTGTTCGCTCAAGACTCGCCTCCCGGCCTTTGTCGCGTCCCTGTTGGCGCTCTGCCGCCGGGGAAATCAACGCCCCGCCCCGGCGCCTCTCCCGCCCTTCCGCTGCGTCGGCGGTTGAAAGCCTCGCGCCGGCGGGGCATGGATGTCGCCGAACAAACGTTTGAGGGAGCTGCGCGCCATGACCAAAGAAGTTGATTTCAAGGACCTGCCGAGCCTCGCCGGGCAGGAGATCGGTGTCTCGGACTGGCACGAGATCACCCAGGAGCGGGTCAACCAGTTCGCCGAGGCCACCGGCGACCATCAGTGGATCCACGTCGACGTCGAGCGCGCGAACCGCGAGATGGGCGGTCCGATCGCGCACGGCTACCTGACGCTGTCTCTGATTCCGTTCCTCGGCGCCGGCCTGCTGCGCGTTAAGGGGGTCACCCGTGGCATCAACTACGGCTCGGACAAGGTGCGCTTCACCAACATGGTCCGCGTCGGCAAGAAGGTGCGCATGCGCCAGAAGCTGCTCAGCGTCGAGCCGAAGGCCGGCGGCCTGCAGATGAAGAACGAATGCACGATCGAGATCGAGGGCGAGGACCGTCCGGCCTGCGTCGCCGAGACGATCTCGATCGTCTACGGCGCCTAGACCTCCTCCGGAAACCGGCGGACGACAGCCTCCCCCGTCCCGCGGGGGAGGCTTTTTCGTTCAGGCGGCCGCCTGTCGTGCGGCCGGCAAAGGCGGCGGTCGCAGGCAGAAGCTGTAGTCGCCGTCGAAGGGCGTGGCGTACCAGGCGTCGAGGAACTCGGGACCGCCCGGGCCGATCCAGCGCAGATGGCAGTGGTCGTAGCCGTAGACGCGGCGTGCAGGCGCGAAGTCGCCGAGCAGCGCATCCAGGCGCGGACTGACGAACGGCAGCCGCACCCGGGCGGCGCCGAGGCCCCGGGCCGAGCCCAGCAGCGAGCGGATCAGCGCCGGGACGGCCCGCGCCTCGACCGCCGCGGTGGCGACGACGTCGATGATCTCCAGCGCCGGGCGTTCGACTTCCGAGCCCTTGGAGAAGAAGGCCAGAAGGTACCCCGCCAGCTCGCCGTCCTCGTGATAGGCGAGCAGCAGCGGCTCTCGCGTCAGGTCCGGATCGGCGCAGCGCCAGCGCAGCGTTTCCGCGTCGCGCCAGGCCAGCAGCCGTCCGTCGGCGCGCAGGCGATCCCAGAGTCGGTCGAACCGGGCGTCGATCCCGCCGACCGGCATCGGCGTCACCCCCGGTTCGCAGCGCCCGAAGCCGCCCGTCCAGACGCGCTCGGTCTCGAAGCGTTCGCCCCGACCGCGCGACGCCGCATCGGCCGAAAGCCCGTGCACCCAGCGCAGCGCCCGTTCCGTGACAACCCCGGGCCAGTCGGTGCGCCAAAGATACTTCACCCGGCTCAACTCGCGCGGCCAGGGGTGCATGTCGAAATGGCGGTAGATCGGCGCCGAGCGATCGTTGGCGTTGAAGGTGTAGCGGACGAACGCCGCCTCCTGGCCGGCGAAGCGACGCAGCAGGTCGCGGCTGGCCCCGCGGACATCCGGATGGACGAGCAGCGTGTGCAGGCTGGCGCCGAGGAAGGTCTCGCCCCGGTAGTCGAAGCGCTGCAGGAAGTTGCCGAGAAATCCGCGCACCTCGCCCGAGGCGCTTTCGCAGACCCAGCCGGCAGGGGCCGTCGCGTCGTGGGGCGCCCCGGGCGCGCCGGCGGTCAGCCAGCGCCAGCCCTCCGGGCTGCGCTTGAACCACCAGGCCCAGTCGCAGAGGTCCTTCACGGCCGCGGAGTCCCGCAGCTCGAAGGGACGGATACGGTCGTTCATTTCGGCTCAGCCCAGGGGATCATGCCGCCTGTGCTGCAAGCCGGGGGCCAGCAACCCCTTATGTGGCAAGGCGCCGCGCCCCATTCTGGGTACGGCGCCCAGGTCCGGAGGGATGGCTGGCCCCTGGGACCTAGCTCCTGAAGGAGCGCGGCTCGTCCATCCGGCGCTCGAAGTCGCGGATCTCTTCCTCCGCCCTGTCCTTCTCGTAGCCGTAGCGTTCCTGGATCTTGCCGGCGAGCTGGTCGCGCTTGCCCGCGATCACGGTGAGGTCGTCGTCAGTGAGCTTGCCCCACTGCTCCTTCACCTTGCCCGAGAACTGCTTCCATTCGCCTTCGACACGGTCCCACATGGGTCGCTCTCCTTCGGTTGCGGTGAAGGGAGAACCCGGCCGGGACCGTCACGGTTCCGAATGAACGCCCACCGAGGCCGACGCCGAGCCGGTCGCTGGCGTCTCCGCCGTGCGGATCGCCGGCGGCGCAACCCCATCGATCAGCGCCACGGCCTCGCGCACGAAGCGGGCGTGGGTGACGATGCCGATCTCAAGCCGCTCGCCCGCCAGCTCGACCTGCTGCGTCAGGATGCCGGCGATGAACTGGACCTCCTGCGCCTCGGCGGCGCCGGGCCGGCGACGCGCCCCCTCGGCCATGAACACCGGGCCGCCGGAGTTGCCCGGAAAGACGCTGAAGTCGAGCAGGAAGGTCGGAAACACGGTCGAGGGCGCGAGCGGATAGGAGGCGACCCGGCCCGAGCGCAGGATCGGGAAGCCGGCCTGGTTGGCCGACAGCCCGCGCGGGAAGCCGAGCGCCATCATCTCGTCGCCTGGACCGAGGCTGTACTTGTTGAACGTGTCATCCTCGGCCAGCCAGGACAGCGGGATCGCCGCCCTCGCGAACTCTTCCGGCGCCTTGATGACGATCGCGGCGACGTCGCGCGTCGGGTGACGGGTCCACTTCGGCGCCCGGGCGTCGTCGCGGATGGTCAGGGCCTGCGGATCGTAGCGCCAGGCGCCGTCCGCGCCCTGGACGCGATAGCCGATCCGGGCGGTGACCGAGGGCATGCGATCGAGGACATGGGCCGCCGTCACCAGCACCGTGCGCGGCTTGCCGTCCGCCGTCGGCGCGTCGATCAGGAAGCCCGTGCCGACCGTCCGCGTACCGTCGCCGAGCGGCTGCTCCAGCTGCACGGTCGCCTTGATCAGGTCGACAGAGAGGTCCCAGGCCATCGACGCCCCTCACCCACATCGCTCAACACAGGACCAGGACGTTGACCGTCCCTTTCGATGATGCGCCTCCATTTGACCGCAACGACTCCGCCGCACAAGCTGACGCTCTGCCGCACGCAAAGAGTTGATTCATGAACCGACGCCAGCTGATGGCCGCCACCGCCGCCACCGCGTTTTCCACCAGTCTCGCCGCAGGGAGCGCGATGTCCGCCACGCCCAAACCCGTCCCGCCCGTCGCCCGCAAGGAGCCGAAGCGCATCGAGCAGCTCGGCCGCGTCCGCGTCGACGACTACGCCTGGATGAAGGACGACAACTGGCAGAAGGTCCTGCGCGACCCGACGCTGATCAAGGCCGACGTCAAGGAGCACCTGACAGCCGAGAACGCCTACACCAAGGCGATGCTGGCCTCGACCGAACCGCTGCAGGCGACCCTGTTCGAGGAGATGAAGGGGCGCATCAAGGAAGACGACGCCTCGGTCCCTGACGCTGACGGTCCCTGGGAGTACTACACCCGCTTCGAGAAGGGCGCGCAGCACCCGATCCATGCGCGGCGGCCCCGCGGACGGACCGACGGCGAGGTGATCCTGCTCGACGAGGAGGCGGAGTCGAAGGGCAAGGCCTTCTACCAGGTCGGAGCCGCCAGCCACACGGATGACCATCGCTACTACGGCTGGGCCGTGGACGAGCAGGGCTCCGAGGTCCTGCGTATCCATGTGAAGGAGATCGCCACCGGCAAGCTGGTCGGCGAGCCGGTCGAGAGCGTCAACGACTTCGTCTTCTCGCCGGACTCTAAGTGGATCTTCTGGACCTTGCGCGACGACAACGGCCGGCCGGCGAAGATCTACCGCCGGCCAATCGGCGGGGCCGCCAAGGATGATGTGCTGGTCTATGACGAGCCCGACGAGGGCTTCTTCATCGGGGCCGGCGTCACCCAGTCCCGCAAGTGGATCATGATCAGCTGCGGCAATCAGGAAACCAGCGAGGTCTCGCTGATCCCGGCCGCCGACCCCACCGCCCAGCCGAAGGTGGTCGAGCCGCGTCAGGTCGGCGTCCGCTATGACGTCGAACACTGGAACGACCGCTTCGTAATCCGCACCAACGCCGACGGCGCGGTCGACTTCAAGCTGGTCACGGCGCCGGAGGACAAGCCGGGCAAGGCCGGCTGGCAGGACTGGGTCGCCTTCAAGCCCGGCAGCCTGATCCTCGGGACGACGGCCTTCAGGGATCATTTCGTCCGGCTCGAGAAGGTCGATGCGCTGAACCGCATCGTCATCACGGCGCGGGACGGCGCCGAGCATGCGATCGCCTTCGATGAGGAGGTCTATGCCCTCGGCCTCGACGGCGGCTACGAGTACGACACGGCCACGCTGCGCTTCACCTACACCTCGATGACCACGCCCCGGCAGTGGTTCGACTACGACATGGCGACCCGCAAGCGGACCCTGCGCAAGACGCAGGAAATCCCGTCCGGGCATGACCCGGCGAAGTACGAGACGCGGCGGCTGAACGCGAAGGCCGCCGACGGCGCCGAGGTGCCGATCTTCGTGCTGATGAAGAAGGGCACGAAGCTGGACGGCTCCGCGCCGCTGCTCCTCTACGGCTATGGCAGCTACGGCATCTCCCAGGAGCCGAACTTCTCGATCCGCAACCTCAGCCTGGTCGACCGCGGCTGGATCTGGGCCACGGCCTGTCCGCGCGGCGGCGCCGAGAAGGGCTGGGGCTGGTTCCTCGACGGCAAGAAGTTCAAGAAGAAGAACACCTTCACCGACTTCATCGCCTGCGCCGAGCACCTGCACGCCAACGGCTACGG
>CALKHU010000138.1 GCA_937991555.1 uncultured Caulobacter sp. | reverse complement strand
GCGGTCGGCCATCTCCTCGGCTTCCTCGATGTAGTGGGTGGTCAGGATGATGGTCACGCCGCTCTCGCGCAGGCCGCGCACCATCTCCCACATGTCGCGGCGCAGCTCGACGTCGACGCCGGCGGTCGGCTCGTCGAGGAACAGGATCTTCGGCTCGTGGCTGAGCGCCTTGGCGATCATCACCCGGCGCTTCATGCCGCCGGACAGGGCCATGATCTTGCTGTCCTTCTTGTCCCAGAGACTGAGGTCGCGCAGCACCTTCTCGATGTACGCATCGTTCCTCGGCTTGCCGAACAGACCACGGCTGAAGCTGACCGTCGCCCAGACCGTCTCGAAGGCGTCGGTGTGCAGCTCCTGCGGCACCAGGCCGATGGCCGTCCGGGCCGCGCGATAGTCCCGGCGGATGTCGTGGCCGTCCGCGGTGACCGTGCCGGTCGAGGGGTTCACGATGCCGCAGATGATGCTGATCAGCGTCGTCTTGCCGGCCCCGTTCGGGCCCAGCAGGGCGAAGATCTCGCCCCGGCGGATCTCCAGGTCGACGCGCTTCAGCGCCTCGAATCCTCCGGCGTAGGTCTTCGAGAGACCTTCCACGGATATGATGGGCTGCACGCGCGTCCCCGCTACTGTTGCGTGAAGGTAGAGGTTTGACCCGGCGGCGACCCTGATGGGATTCTGTCGCGCGGTCTGCACAGATGGGGAACGGAATGTGGCCGGACAAGGGCGAATCCGGGCCGCCTCCGGCGCCGGAAAAAATGTAGGCTTCGGCCGTTCCGGTTCGTCGTACCCAAGCCGGCGACGCCCGCCGGCCCGTTCACCGAGGAGACGACCATGCGCTTCATGCTGCTGATGATACCCGCCGGCTACGAGACGGCCGGCCCCGAGCTCGATCTGCCGGTCGACCGCGTCGAGGCGATGATGGCCTACAACCAGCAGCTCCAGGACGCCGGCGTCCTGCGTGCGCTGGAAGGGCTGCATCCGCCCTCGACCGGCCGTCGCGTATCGTTCGCGACCGGCAAGCCTGTCGTCACGGACGGTCCGTTCGCCGAGGCCAAGGAGGTGCTGGGCGGCTTCTGGATCATCGAGGTCGGTTCCCTGGATGAGGCCACCGAGTGGGCGAAGCGCTGCCCCGGCGCCGAGAACGAGACCATCGAGATCCGCCGTATCCAGGCGATGGAGGACTTCGAACCGGAGGTCCAGGCCGTGGCGGCGACCTTCGACGGGCCGCAGGACAGCGGCTGGTCGCCGAAGCCCTGAAGAACCGGACCCGGCCGCCGGCGTTCAACGGCCATGGAGGATACCCGATGACCGGTGAGCCTGTTCTGCTGTCGGGCGGCAACCCGCAGATCCCCAAGGGTGAGGGCGACGGCCCGGTGCAGGCCTACATCGCGGCCATGCCGGGCTGGTCGCGGGCGGTCGGAGCCCGCCTGGACGCCCTGGTCGTCGAGGCGGTTCCCGACGTCCGCAAGGCGGTGAAATGGAACTCGCCCCTCTACGGCATGGAGCCCGGCCACTGGTTCCTGTCGTTCCACCTGTTCGCGAAGTACGTGAAGGTGGCGTTCTTCAAGGGGGCGTCGCTGGCCCCCCCGCCGCCGGTGCTCTCGAAGCAGGAGGCCGTGCGCTATCTCCACGTCCACGAGCACGACGAGATCGACGAGGCGCGGTTCCGGGACTGGGTTCTGCAGGCCAGCCGCCTGCCCGGCCAGAAGATGTGACCCGCGCCCGCCCCGACCGACTCAGACCGCGCCCGGGGCGAGCGGATCGCCGGAATAGGCCAGGCAGGGATCGGGCGAGAGGCCGTACAGCCGCGCCATGAACTCGACCGTAGCCCGCTCGATCAGGCTGCGGACGCCCAGCTGAAGCGGCTCGAGCTCGCCCTGCCCGGCGGAAATGTCGATGACCCGCGACCCCATGAAGGCGAAGCCGCCGCCGCCCACCTCGCGGCCGTAGATCTGCTTCTGGTAGGACACCACGTCGATCACCCGCATGGTCCTGGTGTCGACAAGGCGCAGGTCCACGCCGATGTTCATGACGTAGGAGCGCCCGCCGAGCACGGCCCGCGCCGCCTCCTTGCCCCCGCCGCCGACGCCGGCCTCCGCCGAGGCCGAGCGGATGTTGTAGTTCAGTTCGGTGATCCCGCCGACGATGACATAGTCGGAGCCGAGATACTGGCCGGGCCGGACGGGCCGATAGGCGCCGGCGGGATTGGGATCGTCGCCGATGAGCTTGTTGTTCGCGTAACGCAGTTCCATTTCGGGCACCTGGACATCGACCCGCTCGACGATCTCTGCGCCGGCCTTCGCCAGGGCCGAGATCGCCATCAGCGAGCCGCCCTGCGTCAGCTTCGGGCCGCCCATGTTGTCTTCCTGCTTGCCCGTGTAGTCCGCGACCCGGCCGACCGCGATCACCGGAGAGGGGCGGCGGGCGAGCCGCGCCTGCTCGCCGATGCAGAAGAGGGCGCGCGAATAGGGCGTGGCGTTGCTGGTGGCCGGCGCCGATCCGGCGGGGCGGGCATAGAGGCCGGCGCTGTCGGGACGGGGCGCCGGCGTCGAGGCGCAGGCCGAGAGCGCCAGGGCGACCCCGGTCAGCAGGGCGGTCAGGGGGGGGCGGGTCATGGGGGATCCTGTCTCGTCAGTTCCGGTCGCCGGGAGATGCGCTCACGCCGGTCCTGGCGGTGATGTCGCCGGTGTTCGTCTGCACGGCGTCGATGATGATGGTGTTCCAGGAACCGCTGGCGTCGACGGCGATCTGGTTGCCGATGGCGACGGCGGTCTGGCCGGGCATGCTCCAGCCCGGAAAGGTCGAACCGCCCGGCAGCGGATCGCGCCCGCCGTTGACGATGACCAGGTTGCCGGACGCGTCGCGCTGGCTGAAGTCCGCCGTCGCGAAACCGGCCGGGGCGCGGTCGCCGTACCCCCGGCTCATGGCGCCGGCGGTCGGCAGGGACGCCGGCGACTGGCCGAAGGCGGGGGCCGGCGCAATCATCGCGCCGGCGAGCAGCGGCGCCGCGAGCAGTATGGCCTTGAGCATCTGCTGAACCTCCAGGGGGAGGTCCCGGCGTTCGGGGGGAACGCCGGGACGCGCCTTGTCAGAAGCCGGTCACGGACAGGCTGTTGCCGATCGCGGCGGAGGTGGCGGTCACGGCGCCGTTGACGTCGCGGACCGTCACATTGGCGGTGCTGCCGACGTAGGCTCCGTTGGCCTGGAAGGAGTTCAGGTAGCCGAAGTCGCCCGAGATCGAGGCCGAGTTCGAGATCGCCGCGGCGGTCGCGGACACGTCGCCGGCCACGTCGCTGATCGTGCCGTTCAGGGTCGCGGACGGATCGTAGTTGGCGGTCTGGTAGTTGCTGACCGAGCCGGCCCAGTCGACGTCGATCGTCGCGCTGTTGGCGATCGCCGCGGCGGTCATGGCTGCCTCGCCGTTCACGTCGGCGATCGTGCCGTTCAGTTCGGCGGTCGCGTCGCCCCAGAAGCGCTGGGTGTTGCTCACATAGCCGCCGTCGGTCCCTTCGATGGTGACGCTGTTGCCGATGCCGGCGGCGGTCAGGCTGACGTCCTTCTGGACGTCCGACACGGTCGCGTTCAGGCGCGACTTGACGGTCGACGAGTTCGTCTGGCTGGTCGAAACGCTTTGCGCCTCGGCGGCGCCCGCGAGAGCGGTCAGGGCGAGGCCCAGGATGGCGATCTTCTTCATGACTGTTTTCTCCATTTGCCGGTTATTCGGCTGATGGAGAGGCAGCAGTGTTTGTGCCATCGAATACTGATTTTACGCCTGTTAATTATAGATCTGTCGAATTTACGACTTGTAAAACATGATCCGCCCGTCACCGTGCTGTCGAGGAGAGTCCCGCCCGACCCGCTCGCCTGACAGGAGAGCATGGCTTAACCGTGCTGGTGGCCCTGCCCCGCACAGTCGGGCG
>CALKHU010000137.1 GCA_937991555.1 uncultured Caulobacter sp. | reverse complement strand
GTCCGGTCGACCAGATGGCTGAGCAGTTCCGGCCGTGCCGGGCCCGAGACCAGGCTCATGCCCTCCAGCGCCTGAAGCTTGCGCTCGACGACGGCCAGGCGCAGGGCCCGGTCCGCCGGCTCAACCGGACAGGTCAGGCCGGCAGCCAGGTGGCTGCGCAGGCGCGGTTCAAAATCGGTCAGGGCCGACGGCGGGCGATCCCCGGCCAGCACCACCCGGCGTCCATCCTCGATCAGGGCGGTCAGGGTGTGGAACAGCTCCTCCTGCGTCGACTGCTTGCCGGCGACGAAGTGGACGTCGTCGATCAGCAGAAGGTCCGCGGCGCGCAGCTCTTCCTTGAACAGGGTGGTCTGGCGATCCATCACCGCGCGGACGAAGGTCGACAGGAAGCGTTCGGCGGTCAGGTAGACCACCCGCTTCTCCGGAGCCGCCCGCATGGCCTCCCAGGCGAGGGCGTTCAGCAGGTGGGTCTTCCCGAAGCCGTAGGGGCTGTGGAACACGACCGGATTGAAATGGCCGTCGGCCCAGCTGGCGACGCGGCGCGCCACGGCGTGGGCGAACTCGTTGGCCGGCCCCGGCACGAAGGTGTCGAAGGTGAAGCGCTCCTGCAGCCCCGCGGTGCGCGACGGGCGCGCCGGCGGGGTCGGGGCGATGGCCGGGGCGTCGGTCGAGACCGGGTCCAGGACCTCGATGACCTCGGCGATGATCTCCATGCCGCCGGTGTCGGCCTCGAACTCCATGCGCGACTTCAGGTCCAGGATGCGGCCGTCCGGGTCGTGCTGGGCCCAGAGCTCGCCGATCCGGCGCCAGGCGTTGCGGCGGATCCAGTCGCGCGCGACGCCCGTGGGGGTGACGAGAACCAGCTGGCCGGCCACCTCGCGCAGGGACGCCTGCGCCAGCCAGGAGCCGAACGCGGCCTCGCCGAGCTCGTGCCGAAGCGCAAGGCAAGCCTTGGTCCAGACAGCGCCGGCCGGAGTCTGCGAAGGCATGTTCTGGCCACCCGTGGAAGTCATAGTTCGCCCACCCGTCGTTTGTTCTGCTCTACCCGCGATGCCCCTGTCGCCCCCACGACGAAGAAGCCGAAATTCGACAGACACAGGCTCTCAGCCGCGCGGATGCAGGGCATCCGTCGCCGCCGTTCTCATACCCAAGAAGGAGAGGACTGGACCGTCGAGAACTTCACACTAGCGACCTCGAAAACGGGGGGTCAAATGTGAAATTAGAGTCCCGGCACGGATATTTCTGTTGACTCGGGACCGGCCCCCTTCGGGTAAGGGAAATCGTTAATTCACCCCTCGGGGGGTAGGCCTTTTCGCCGCACAGGCGAAACCCGGGCGCGAAAAAACCGGCGGCCGCGCAGGCGCCCGCCGGTTGTTCAAACTGCTGAAATACAAGGCGTTGCGCCCGATCGGGCGCAACAATCGGCGCCTGATCAGGCGGCCGACATCTTCTTCAGCTGGGCGTTCAGGCGCGAGACCTTCCGCGAACCGGTGTTCCGGTGGACGACGCCCTTGGAGACGGCGCGCATCAGTTCGGACTGGGCGGTGACGAAGGCGGCCTTGGCGGCTTCCGCGTCGCCCGAAGCGAGGGCTTCCTCGAACTTGCGCAGGAAGGTGCGGACGCGCGAGCGGCGCGCCTTGTTCACTTCCGTGCGACGCTCGATCTTGCGGATCGCCTTCTTGGCGCCGGGGTTGTTGGCCATGTGCCTTTGGACCTCAAACGGACAGGCGCGCGCAATCAACCGCGGGCGCCGGGTAAATCGAAGGGCGGCCAAATACAGGAAGGACCGGAGGCGGTCAACGTGACTCTGGCGGATCGGCGACGCTTCTGTACAAGCTGACGCATGAACCGGAGAGTTTTCGTCCTCGCCGCGCTCGCGGTCGCCGGATGCCAGCCGGCGGGACGGCTGGTCGTCGCCTGCGATCCTGACCTGGCCGCGCCGCTGGGGGCCGCGGCGGAGGCCTGGGCGCGCCGGAAGGGGCTCCAGGGCCCCGAGGTCACCCCCCTCGATGCGCGGCGTCTGCTCGCGGCCGCCGAGGCGACGCCCGGGCTTGTCGTGGCCACGCGCGAACCCAAGCTGGCCGACCGGCTGCAGCGCACCGGGCAGGTGCGGCTGCAGAACCGGTGGAAGCCGAAGATCGGCGGCGGCGAGGTTCAGGTGGTGATCGTCCGCGGCGCCGGCGAGGGCGCGGGCGCCGCGTTCGGAAAGTGGCTGATGACCGACGAGGCGGCGGCGATCCTCACTCGCCCTTGAAGCTCGGCTTCCGCTTCTCGACGAAGGCGGCCATGCCCTCCTTCTGGTCGTCGAAGGCGAACAGGCTGTGGAACAGGCGGCGCTCCAGCGCCACGCCGGTGGTCAGTGTGGTCTCGTAGGCCGCCTCGACCAGCTCCTTGTTCATCATCACCGCCAGCGGCGAATGGGCCGCGATCTTCGCCGCCGCCTCCAGCGCCGTCTCGATCAGCCTGTCGGCCGGCACGACCCGCGAGACCAGGCCGGCGCGCTCGGCCTCGGCGGCGTCCATCATCCGGGCGGTCAGGATCATGTCCATGGCCTTGGCCTTGCCCACGAATCGGGTCAGCCGCTGGGTGCCGCCGATCCCCGGGGCGACGCCGAGGTTGATCTCCGGCTGGCCGAACTTCGCCGTCTCCGAGGCGATGATGAAATCGCACATCATCGCCAGCTCGCAGCCGCCGCCCAGCGCATAGCCGCTGACCGCCGCGATCACCGGCTTGCGGAACTGTTCGAGCTTGCGGGCCGGCGCCGTGAAGAAGTCGAGCTTCATCATCTGGGCGTAGGACTTGTCCGACATCTCCTTGATGTCGGCGCCGGCGGCGAAGGCCTTTTCGGACCCGGTCAGCACCAGGCAGCGGACGGCGTCATCCGATGCGGCAGCGTCGAGCGCCTGGCCGAGTTCGCCGAGCAGGGTCGAGTTGAGCGCGTTCAGGGCCTCGGGCCGGTTCAGGCGCACGAGCAGGACGCCGTCCGACGGCGTCTCGACGAGGAGGGTGCTGTATTGGGTCATGGGGGCGCTTTTGCCCGCCGCCGCGGCCGCGCTCAAGGGGTCAGGGGCCCTCGACGACGAGGCCCCTGGCGCGCAGCAGGGCGGGGACGCTGTCCGGCCCGGTCAGGTGGCCGGCGCCGACGATAATCACCGTGCGGCCGGAGCCGGCCAGCCGCTGCTGGATCTGGTCGGCCCAGCGTCGGTTGCGGCCCGCCAGCAGCCGCTCGTAGAGCACGGGCGACAGCCGGCGGACGGGGCTGACCCCGAGCCGTTCCAGCGCGGCCTGGTCCCCGGCGAGCCAGGCCTGGAGCAGCGCGCTGAACATCTGCGGCTCCTCGTCGAGTTGGCGCAGGGTCTCCTCCAGCGACAGCAGCTGGTCGGCCTCCGGCGCGCCGGCCAGGAAGCCGATCTGGTCGGCCGGGGTCTCGAAATAGCGCTTCTCCGCCTGGGGCGCGGCGTTCGCGAGCAGGCTCTCGACGCCGGAGTCCGCGGCCGCGCCCTCGGCGACGATCGCCGCCACGCTGAAGCTGAGGTCGGCGAGCCAGGGCCGCACGCCCTCGAGGGCGGCCGGCGAAAGACCGTAGCGTCCGGCCAGCCTGTCGAGGCGCTCGCGGCCCGCCGGCGTCAGCTTGGCCGACAGGCTCTCGCCGGCCGGCAGCGTGCCGTGCTGGCGTGCGAGCAGGCCGCTCTGGCCGTTGTCGGTCGGGGTCTCGAACCAGACGTCGTCGGCGGCGGCGAGGGCGGCGTCCAGCCCGGCCGGTCGCCAGTCGAGACCCTCCGGCAACAGATGGACCGATCCGAACAGCACAATGGTCGAGTCGGCGTCGCGGAGGGTCCAGAGGGCCGGCTCCGCCCGCGCCGGGGCCACGCCCAGCGAAAGCGCCGCCGCGAGGGCGACGATACCCGACCATATCGACAGGATATTGAGGGGCACGCTAGAGGCGTCGCCATGAACCTTGCTTTTCAACTGCACGCCCTCAACCGCGAGTCCACGAACCTGTCTCTCTACAGGTATCGCGATTGGCAAGGCTTTCTCGTGACCGGACAGCATTCCGGCACCCACTGGATCAAGTGGATGCTGTCCTATGCGATCGCCGACGCCTGCGGCGTGACCCCGCCGAGGTTCTACAACAACGCCTCGTCCAACGAGGTCATCGGTCATCCCAAGCATGCGCGGCCGGCGGACTGGCCCGCGCCGCGGATCGCCAGTTCGCACACCATCGCCCCCTACGCACTGGAGTGGGGCTGGCTGCGCGCGGCGGCGCCGCTGCCGCCGTACGGCGTGGTCGTCCGCGACGTCCGCGACGTGCTGGTGTCGAACTACGAGAAGTGGAAGGCCAGGTACCAGGTCCCGTTCGCCGAGTATGTGAAGGGCGATCCTGTGGGCAAGGCCTACAACTGCGACGTCTGGTGGTACATCCGGTTCATGAACCGCTGGGGGGCGGTGCAGGCGCGCTACCCGCGCGAGACCCTGGTCCTGAAGTACGAGGACTTCCGCGCCGACGCGCGGGCGAACCTGGTGAAACTGCTCGCGCACTTCGGGGTCGAGCTGCCGCAGGCCTCGATCGAGGCCGGGGTGGCGGCGGGCAGCAAGGATTTCATGGCGCAGCACCACAATCCGGACGTCGAGGTCTACGGCGTCCGCGCCGACAGCGACGACCGGCACTGGGACGCGGAATCGACGGCGATCCTCGAGGCGATCCTGCGCGAGCACCTGACGTACGACTTCGGGTACGGTCTGCCGACGCGGCGGTGACGCCCTGCGGCCTTCGAAACGCCGCTGCGCGGCTGCTCAGGAGGACGTGCCGGGATGCCTACACTTCCACGTCATGGTGAGCAGCGCCGCAGGCGCGTGTCGAACCACGCAATGACCTACTTCTGGCACCTGCGGCAGAAGAAGGTCGACCGCCCGGCCTGGACCTCGCGTTCGATGGTTCCCGGGCAGCCCGGCGTGGCGCAGGGCTCGCCCTCGCGGCCGTAGGCCTTGAAGCTGTGCTGGAAGTAGCCGAGCGCACCCTCGGCCGAGGCGAAGTCGCGCAGCGTCGACCCCCCCGCCTCGATGGCTTCCTCGAGCACCGCGCGGATGGTGGCCACGAGGGTCGGGAACTTCGCCTTCGCGATCTTCCCGGCCGGCTTCAGCGGCGAGACGCCTGAGCGGTGCAGGGCCTCGCAGACGTAGATGTTGCCGAGGCCGGCGACGATGCGCTGGTCCAGCAGCAGGGTCTTGGGATTCTGCCTGCGGCCGTGGAAAGCCCTGGCCAGGTGTTCGGCGGTGAAGTCGGGGCCGAGCGGCTCGGGGCCCATCGCCGCGAACCAGGGATGGATCGCCAGGCGATCGGTCGGGACCAGGCCCATGAAGCCGAAACGGCGCGGGTCGTAGTAGGTGACGCGCGTCCCGGCCCCGGTCTCGAAGACGACGTGGGCATGCTTCGGGTCCGGCGGGGCGGCGTGGACGAACTCGCCAGGGCGGACCGTCAACTCCGGCGCCTCGATCTCGAACCGGCCGGTCATGCCCAGGTGCATGACCAGCACGTCGCCGCGATCCAGGTAGCCGAGCAGGTACTTCGCCCGGCGGTCCAGCCGCGTGATCGTGGCGCCGGTCAGGCGCTGGACGAAGTCGTCCGGGAACGGGAAGCGCAGGTCCGGCCGCCGCTGCTCGACGCGGACCAGCCGCGCGCCTTCGAGGGCCGGCTGCAGGCCGCGGCGGACGGTTTCGACTTCGGGCAACTCGGGCATCGTGCGGCTTGGCTAGCGGATGGCGGCCGCCGGGTCTATGAGGCAAGCCATGAGCCAGAACACCGCCACCTTCGGTTTCCGCGATGTCGACGCCTCCGAGAAGGCGGGGCTGGTCCGGGGCGTCTTCGACCGGGTCGCCGGACGCTACGACCTGATGAACGACCTGATGAGCGCGGGGGTGCACCGGCTCTGGAAGGACGCCGTCGCGGCGCGGCTCAATCCGCAGCCGGGCGAGGTGATCCTCGACGTCGCCGGCGGCACCGGCGACATGGCCCACCGCTACGCGAAGATGGCCCGCGCCGCGCAGGAGCGCCGGGGCGGGGACGACGCCACCATCCACGTCATCGACTACAACGCCGAGATGATCGCCGCCGGCCGCGAGCGGGGCTATCCGCCCGAGGTCTGCTGGGCGGTCGGCGACGCCCAGCGGCTGCCGCTGCCGGACGCCTGCGCCGACGCCTATTCGATCACCTTCGGAATCCGCAACGTCACCGATGTCAGCGCCGCCCTGCGCGAGGCGCGGCGCGTGCTGAAGCCGGGCGGGCGGTTCGTCTGCCTGGAGTTCTCGCGCCCGACCAACAGCGTCATCCGCGCCGGCTACGATCTGTGGTCGTTCAAGGCCATCCCGCAGATCGGCGAGTGGGTGGCGAAGGACCGGGACTCCTACCAGTACCTGGTCGAGAGCATCCGCCGCTTCCCGGACCAGAAGACCTTCGCCCGGATGATCGCCGAGGCGGGATTCTCGAACGTCGGCTACGTCAATTTCACCAACGGCGTGGCGGCCATGCACACGGGACGGGCCATCTAGGTCGATGGACATCGCCGCCTTCTTCCGCCTGCTGGCCGTCGGCTGGACGCTGATCCGCGCGGACGCGCTGATCCCGCGCGAACTGGATCCGCACCTGCCGGCCGGCGTCCAGGCGCTGGGCCGGTTCCTGCGGCTGTTCGCGGGGCGGCAGGCGCGCGAGGGCCGGCCCGGCGAACGGCTGGCGCGGGCGCTCGAGCGCTTCGGGCCGGTGGGCATCAAGTTCGGCCAGGTGCTGTCGACCCGCGCCGACATCTTCGGGACCGAGTTCGCACAGGACCTGTCGCACCTGAAGGACCGCCTGCCGCCGTTCCCGACCGCGGTGGCGCGGGCCGAGATCGAGCGGGAGCTCGGCCGGCCGGTCGAGAGCCTGTTCGCCACCTTCGGCGAGCCGGTGGCCGCGGCCTCCATCGCCCAGGCGCACGAGGCCACCCTGGTCGACGGCCGGCGGGTGGCGGTGAAGGTGCTGCGGCCCGGGATCGAGCGGCGGGTCGACGCCGACAGCCGCACCCTGCTGCTGGTGGCGCGGTTGACCGAGTCGCTGATCGCGCCCGCGCGCCGGCTGGAGCCGGTGCTGTTCGCCACCATCGTCGCCCGGGCCCTGCAGCTGGAGCTGGACCTGCGCATGGAGGCCGCCGGGGCCGGCGAACTGGGCGAGGTGATGGCCCGTGACGGCTACATGAGCGCCCCGGCTGTGGTCTGGGACGGCGTCGGCAAGCGGGTGCTGACCCTGG
This sequence comes from uncultured Caulobacter sp., assembly GCA_937991555.1. Classification (GTDB taxonomy): domain Bacteria; phylum Pseudomonadota; class Alphaproteobacteria; order Caulobacterales; family Caulobacteraceae; genus Caulobacter. The sequence continues at coordinate 8,529 of CALKHU010000137.1, read as the reverse complement.
AATGGGCGAAAGGGTCGCCGCTGTCCGATCCGGCGACGCTCGACCTGCCCGGGCTCGACCGGCGGGCGCTGGCCGACAACCTGATCCGCGCCTTCCTGGCGCAGGCGCTGGACCACGGCGTGTTCCATGCCGACCTGCACGAGGGCAACCTGTTCGTCTCGCCGCCCACGGGCCTGGTGGCCATCGACTTCGGCATCGTCGGCCGGCTCGGACCCATGGAGCGGCGGGTGCTCGCCGAGATCATCTACGGCTTCATCACCAAGGATTACCGTCGCGTCGCCGTGGCCCACTTCGAGGCCGGCTATGTCCCGGCGCACCAGGATGTCGACGCCTTCGCCCAGGCGCTGCGGGCGGTCGGCGAGCCGGTCTTCGGCCGTCCGGCCAGCGAGCTGTCGATGGGACGGCTGCTGGCGCAGCTGTTCGAGATCACCGCCCTGTTCGAGATGCGTCTGCGGCCGGAGCTGGTGCTGCTGCAGAAGACGATGGTCACGGTCGAGGGCGTCGCCCGGCGTCTCTACCCGGATCACGACATGTGGCAGGCGGCCGATCCGGTCGTCCGCCGCTGGATCGGCCGCGAACTGTCGCCCGTCGCCCGGGCGAAGGAGTTGGCCGACGACGCCGTCCGGGCGCTGCGCGCGCTCGCCCGGCTCGCCGAGCGCCAGGAGGCCGCCCCTGCGACGGTGGTGGTCGCGCCGCCGCCTTCGCGCCTCGCCTGGTTCGCGCTGGGCGCCGTCGTCGCCGGGCTCGCGGGGCTGGCCGGCTGGCTGCTGGGATAGCGCGGCCTACCCGTCCCGATCCGCGGGTTCGCGACGCCGGGACGACGACGCCCGCGCGGCCTCCTGCGCCTTCACCGTCTCCCAGTAGGCGGCGCCCTCGTCCGGCTTGAACATGGTGCGCGGCGCGCCCTCGCGGTTGACCACGGCGAAGACGTTGGCGGCCGGATCGTAGATCAGGGTGTCGCCGTTGCTCCGCGTCAGGGTCAGGGCCCCGCGCGGCGGGCGGCTGACGAAGGCGTGCGCCTTCTCCACGAACGCGTCGACGGTGGAGACGCCGAACGCCGCGCCGTTGCGCTCGAACACCCGCCGCGCGTTCTGCTCGGCGGTGAAGCGCCGGGTGGCCGACCACATGGGCCGGCCGTCGATCTCCGGTGCCGGCGCCCGTCGTTCCGCCGACGTCGCCGACCCCGCGTCCAGCCGGGCCGCCGTCCCGGACCGGCCCTCCGCGGCCGTCGGGACTGCGCCGGCCTTCTGGACCGGCACCGCAGAGGCGCCGCCGTCACAGGCCCCGGCGAGCAGGCACAGGATCGCGATCGCGGGAGCGCCGCGGTTCAATCTTGTCATGAAAACCCCCGTTTCACCACTTCTGCGAGAAACTGAACGAACTAGGAACATAAGTGCGCCCGGTTGTCCAGCGTCCGCCCGCGCCGTAAGGAGCGGTGGGGCTCGAAGGCGAGGATGCGGTTTGGACGAGCGGCGGGTTCTTCTGATCGTCGGCGGCGGCATCGCGGCCTACAAGGCGCTCGAACTGACGAGGCTGCTGCGCAAGGCCGGCGTCGGCGTGCGGCCGGTCCTGACCCGGGCGGGCGCGGAGTTCGTCACGCCGCTGTCGCTGTCGGCCCTGGCCGAGGACAAGGTCTACAGCGAACTCTTCGATCTGACCGACGAAGCCGAGATGGGCCACATCGAGCTGAGCCGTTCGGCCGACCTGGTCGTCGTCGCGCCGGCGACCGCGGACCTGATGGCCAAGGCGGCGCACGGCCTCGCCGGCGACCTCGCCACCACCGCCCTGCTGGCGACCGACAAGCCGGTGCTGATGGCGCCGGCGATGAACGTGCGGATGTGGGAGCATCCCGCCACGCGGCGCAACCTGAAGATCCTCCAGGACGACGGCGTCAGCTTCGTCGGGCCGGACGAGGGCGCGATGGCCTGCGGCGAGTTCGGCTTCGGCCGGATGGCCGAGCCCCAGGCGATCTTCGACGCGGCGATGGCGATGCTGGAAGGTCCGAAGGGCCGCCCCCTGGCCGGCCGGCATGTCCTGGTGACGGCGGGTCCGACCGCCGAGGCGCTGGATCCGGTGCGCGTGCTGACGAACCGCTCGAGCGGCCGCCAGGGCTTCGCGATCGCCGCGTCGCTGGCCGCGCTCGGGGCCCGGGTGACCCTCGTCGCCGGCCCCGTGGCCCTGCCGACGCCGCCGGGCGTCAAGCGCGTCGACGTCGAATCCGCGCGAGAGATGCTGGCCGCCTGCCAGCAGGCCCTGCCCGCCGACGCCGCCGTCTGTGTCGCCGCCGTCGCCGACTGGCGGCCGGACGAAGCCTTCGGCGTCAAGCTCAAGAAGGGCAAGGACGGCCCGCCGGAGCTGAAGCTGGTCGAGAACCCGGACATCCTGGCGACCCTCGCCACCGACAATCCGAGGCGGCCGCGACTGGTCGTCGGCTTCGCCGCCGAGACCAACGACGTCGAGATGCACGCCAAGGCCAAGCTGGCGCGCAAGAACTGCGACTGGATCATCGCCAACGACGTCACCGAGCCGGGCGTCATGGGCGGCGGCGAGAACGCGGTGCTGCTGATATCGAAGGCCGGCGTCGAGCGGTGGGAGCGTGACGCCAAGGAAGCCGTGGGCGCCAAGCTGGCCGCCCGCATCGCGGAGGCGCTGGCGTGACCCCGACCATTCCGATCACCCGCCTGCCGCATGGCGAGGGGATTCCGCTGCCGGCCTACGAGACGGCGCTGGCGGCCGGCATGGACCTGCGCGCCGCGGTCGGCGAGCACGAACCGCTGGTGCTGAAGCCGATGGCGCGGGCCATGGTCCCGACCGGGCTGGCCTTCGCCGTGCCGCCGGGGTTTGAAGCCCAGGTGCGGCCGCGCTCGGGACTGGCCGCCAAGGCCGGGGTCACCTGCCTGAACACGCCGGGCACCATCGACGCCGACTATCGCGGGGAGGTGAAGGTGATCCTGATCAACCTGGGCGAGGAGGACTTCGTCATCCGCCGCGGCGACCGCATCGCGCAACTGGTCATCGCCCCGGTGGCGTCGGCGCGCTGGCAGGACGTCGACAGTCTGGACGAGACCGCGCGCGGCGCGGGCGGGTTCGGCTCGACCGGCGCGGCCTAGAAGACGACCGGATGCAGGCTCAGGTAGCCGAGGAAGCCTGTCGCGAAGGCCATGGCCGCGATCCACAGGAAGGGCCGAAGCACGTCATAGGGATGGTCGACAGTCTTTCGCATGACGCTTCCAGGTCCTTCCGGGGGCCGGCATTCAACTCACTGAACACACAGGCGCCGCATACGGTTGCAGGCGTCGTCTGAACCGAGGATGACGTGATTCGCGTCTCGATTGACAACGCGGCGCGGGAGCTCGCCTCCCGCTTGAGCGGAACCGGCGGCCGGCTGTTCATTCCCGGTGGACCAGGCGAGCCGCTCGGCCTGCTGGCGACCCTTCGCGCCGACCCTGCGCTGGCGGCGGGGCTGACCTTCGTCGGGGCCCATGTGCCCGGCATCAACCGCACCGACTGGGCCAGCCTGCACGAGACCGCGCGCGCGGAGGGAACCTTCCTGTCCGGCGACTGGCGGTCCAGCTTCGAGACCGGAAAGTTCGCCCTGCGGCCGATGACCTGGTTCCAGGCCTATGGCTGGCTCGGGACGACGCCGCTCGACGCCGCCGTCGTCGTGGTCAGCCCTCCGGACGCCGGCGGGAGGGTCTCGCTGGGCGTCGCCTCCGACCTCGTGCCGGCGGTGCTCGCCCGCAAGGGCGTCTTCAGGGTCGCGATCGTGAACCCGCACATGCCGCGGGTTCGGGGGCCGGTGTTCGACATCGCCGACTTCGACCTGGTCGCCGGGGACGAGACGCCGCTGCTGACCTATGAGGCGGGAACGCTCGATCCGGCCTTCGACCGCATCAAGTCGCACCTGCAGGCGTTGCTGACCCCGGGCGCCAGCATCCAGTTCGGTCTCGGCAAGGCGGGGGTGGCGGCCGTGGCCGCGCTCGAGGGGCTCAAGGGCCTGAAGATCCATTCCGGCATGGTCGCCGGACCGCTGCAGGCGGTCCTCGACAGCGGCGCCCTGACCGAGGCGGTGACCGGCCTCGCGGCGGGCGACGCCGCGCTCTATGCGCTGTGCGGACACGACAGCCGTATCCGTTTCGAGCCGTCAGGCTTCACGCACGACGTCCGGACCCTGGCGCAGATTCCGAAGCTGGTCGCGGTCAACTCGGCGCTCGAGGTCGATCTGTTCGGCCAGGCCAACGCGGAGTTCCAGGACGGCCGCCAGATCTCCGGCACGGGCGGGCTGACCGACTTCCTGCGCGGCGCGCGGCTGTCGGAAGGCGGGCTGCCGGTCCTGGCGCTGCCGGCCTCCGCCAAGGGCGGGCGCATCAGCCGCATCGTCCCGCGCCTGCCGCTGACGGCGGTGTCGGTGGCGCGCGCCGACGTCGGGCTGGTGATCACCGAGCACGGCGTCGCCGACCTGCGCGGCCTGACGCTCGACGGCCGGGCCGAGGCCCTGATCGCCGTCGCCGACCCCGGACACCGCGACGCCCTGGCCAACGCCTGGACCGAAATCCGCAAGACCCTCTAGGAGCCGCCTTCGTGACCCTTCTGACCCACAGCGACCTGCCGCTCCCGCTCGTCGGCCGGGGCAAGGTGCGCGACATCTACGCCGTCGGCGACGACCGGCTGTTGCTGATCGCCACCGACCGGGTCAGCGCCTTCGATGTGGTCATGGCCGAGCCGGTGCCCCACAAGGGCGCTGTCCTGACCCAGCTGAGCGCCTGGTGGTTCCGCCGCCTGCCGGTCGAGCACCATATGCTGTCGGTCGACGCGGACGAGATCATCGCCGCCGCGCCGGCGCTGGCCGCGCATCGTGACCAGATCGAAGGCCGCGCCACGCTCTGTCGCCGCGTCGCGGTCGTGCCGATCGAGTGCGTGGTGCGCGGCTACCTCTCAGGGTCGGCGTGGAAGGAATACAGCGCCACGGGCACCCTGGCCGGCGAGCCGCTGCCGGAGGGGCTGCGGCAGAGCGAGCGCCTCGACCCGCCGGTGTTCAGCCCGGCGACCAAGGCCGAGACCGGCCACGACGAGAACATCCCGGTCTCACGGATGGTCGAGCTGATCGGCGAGCCGCTTGCCCGCGAACTCGAACGGCTGGCGCGCGAGGTCTATGAGGCCGGCCGCGCCGCAGCGGCCGAACGGGGCCTGGTGCTGGCCGACACCAAGTTCGAGTTCGGCCAGGACGCGGACGGCCGCGTGGTCCTGATCGACGAGGTCATGACGCCGGACAGCAGCCGCTACTGGCCGGCCGGGGGCTGGAGCGCGGGAGACGTCCCGCCGAGCTTCGACAAGCAGCCGCTGCGCGACTACCTGGACGCCGAGCGAAGGGCGGGCCGCTGGAACGGCGAGGCGCCGCCGCCGCCGCTCCCGCAGGCGGTGATCGAGGCGATGTCGGCCCGCTACCTCGACCTCTACCGGCGCATGACCGGCGAGGCGCTGCCGGTCTAGCCGAGCAGCTCGTCCGTGTGCTCGCCCAGCTTGGGGGAGCGCCGGCCGGGCATCCGGCGGCCGTCGATCTTCAGCGGCGCGGCCAGCATGTGCAGGCCCTGGGGGCGGTCGGGATGATCGACGACGTCGCGCATGCCGGTCTCGGCGACGAAGGGGCTGTCGAGCGCCTCGAGCACGCCGTTGACCGGCCCGAACGGCACCCTGCCGGCCAGCAGGGCGGACCAGTCGGCGCTGGTGCGTGACGCGAACAGGGCGTCGATGGCGTCGGTGAGCGCCGGCAGGTTGGCGCGGCGGGCGTCGAGGTCGGCGAAACGCGGATCGGCGGCCAGATCGGGACGTCCGGCCAGGTCGCAGAGCTCGAGCCAGAACTTCTGCGTCATGCACATCAGCTGCCCGTAGCCGTCGGCGGTCCTGACCCGTTGCACCGGGGCGAGGGACGGATGGGCGCCGTTGGGCAGGCGCTGCGTCACGTGGCCTTCGTTCATCGCCCAGACGGCCGGATAGCTCAGCTGGTGCAGGGCGACGTCGAACAGGCAGACATCGACGTCGCAGCCGACGCCCGTCGTCCGCGCCGACAGGATCGCCGAAACGACGCCGAAGGCGAAGGTCGCGCCAGACATGAAGTCGATGATCGACACGCCCATGCGCGCCGGCGGACCATCCGGCTCGCCGGTCAGGCTCATCAGGCCGCATTCGGCCTGCATCGGATAGTCGTAGCCGGGCCAGGCCTCACGGCTGTTGCCGCGGCCGTAGGCCGAGAGGTGGCCGCAGACGATCCGCGGATTGACCGCCTTCAACGCCTCCCAGGTCAGGCCCAGCCTGGCCGGCTGGTCGCCGCGCAGGTTGTTGACCACGGCATCGGCGCCGCTCACCAGCCGCTCGAAGGCGGCGCGGCCCTGCTCTGTCTTCAGCTCGACGGCGGCGCTTTTCTTCGAGCGCGAGAAGGTCTGGAAATACTGGCTGTCGTGCTCGCCGAGCAGGAAGGGGCCGGTCGGCCGCGACGCGTCGCCGCCGAGGCTGGGGCTTTCGATCTTGATCACCTCCGCCCCCAGTTCGGCCATCAGCAGGGTGGCGTAGGGGCCGGCGCCGAAGTGTTCGATGGTCAGGACGCGGACGCCCTCGAGAGGGCGCCTCACCAGTAGCCGTCCATGAGCTCGCTGGACCAGGCCGGCTGGCGGATCGCGCCGCGCGGCAGGAACTCGGCCATGACCGGCTTGATGTCCAGCACCGGCGTGCCGTCGATGGCGTCGAGGCCCTCGACCTCGAGCGTCAGTCCGTCAACGGCCACGATCCGGCAGACCGAGACGCCGAGCCGGTTGGGCCGGTTGCGGCCGCGCTGGGCGAAGATGCCGACCAGCGGCCAGTCGCGGCGGCCGCGCGGGTGGCGCGCGCCGGTGACGATCTCCGCCTCGGTGATGCGGTCGAACACGAACACGATCTCGGCGTGGGAGAAGTCGGCGAGGCCGAACAGGCTCTCCGGCGCGAACCGGTCGGCATCGAGTTCGATGCGCGCGCGCTCGGGACCCCAGTCGTCGTCGATCGCCTCGACGCGGCCGCCCCGCACATGGCCGACCGGCTCCAGGACAAAGCTCATGCCCGCTCTCCTTGCTGCCGGTTCCGGCTAGGCGCGTCCACCGCGGGGGTCAAGACGCCCACTTGCGTTTGCGTCGCAAGAACGGTACCGCCAGATCCAGCTTGTTTTCCGGGGGCCCAGCCTTTGACCCAGTCCACGCTCGGCCGCCTGCGCCGCTTCTGGCTCGACGTCCACCTGTGGATCGGGGTGGGCCTGTTCGCGCTGCTGGTCCCGCTCGGCGTCTCCGGCGCCCTGCTGGTCTGGCACGATCCGCTGGACGAACTGCTCCATCCCCACCGGTTCGAGACCGCCGGGGGCCCCGCGAAGGCGCCGTCCGTCCTGCTGGCCGCGGCGCGCGAGGCGTTCGGCGACCGCGCCACGGTGGGCCAGCTGCGCATGCCGGAAGACGGCGAGGGGCCGGCGATCGCCACAGCGCGGCTGAACGGCGAGGCCCTGAAGCCGGGCCAGCGCCCGACCCAGCTGACCGCCTGGATAGATCCGGCGACCGGCAGGGTGCTCGACGTCGCCAACACTCGTGACGAGCTGATCAACATCATGCACCGGCTGCACGGCAGCCTGCTGATCACGACGCCCGGCCTGGGGCGCAAGATCGTCGGCTGGATGGGTTGGGCGATGACGGTGTCCTGCCTGACGGGGCTGTGGCTCTGGTGGCCCCGCAACAATGCGGTGGTGAAGGGGCTGCGCTGGCGACGGTCGCCCTCGACCATGACCAACCTGCACCACATGTTCGGCTTCTGGGTGCTGGTCCCGCTGCTCGTGGTGTCGCTGACCGGCGTCTACATCTCGTTCCCGGACACCAGCAAGGCGCTGTTCGGCGTGGCCGAGTGGCAGAAGGGGCCCCGTCCGCCGAGGCCTGTTCCGCCGCCGCCGCTCGCCGCTCCGGCGCAGCCGATCGACGCCGTCGTGGCCGCGGCGCGCGCCGCGAAGCCCGGCCTGCCGCTGGCGTCGGTCAGCCTGCCGACCGAGGGACGGCGCGCGACCTGGCGGGTCCAGTTCGAGGCCGGGTCCGCGGGCGAACCCGTGACCGTGCAGGTTTCCGACAAGGACGGACAGGTCGCGCGGGAGCGTCGCGAAGCCGCCGCGGGCGCGGCGCGGCCCGATGACCTGTCGCGGATGATGCGCCGGATCCACGACGGACAGGAGATGCCGTTCCTATGGCAGCTCCTGGTCTTCCTGACCGGCGTCGCGCCGCCTCTGCTCGGGATCACCGGAACGGTCATGTGGCTGCGCCGGCGGGCGCGCCGCAAGCGCCTCGCCGCGCTGAGGATCGAACAGCCGGCGTCTTGAGAATAATTCTCATTGCAACATCGCGACGCCAGAATTAAGAACGCCTCGCAATAGCACGGCGCCCGAGCGGCTGCCGATGAGACGGGGATGTTCCAATGCGTATGTACAACCGCCCGGGCGTGACGGCGCGCGCCAAGCGCGCCCTCGGCGCCGCCGCC
>CALKHU010000136.1 GCA_937991555.1 uncultured Caulobacter sp. | reverse complement strand
CGTCCAACCGCGAGGCATCATGCTTCCCAATGTGATCGAGGCCCGGGCCTGACGGTCTGACCCTTCGAGGTCCGATCGTCGCGAGCGCCCGATGAACCGCCCGTCCCTGTCCGCACAGGGGCGCGACGTCTCATGTCTCGACCACGGACTTCAACCAGTGAACATCTCCAAACCGCAGCAGCATACGCTGCACGCGCTCGCGCAAGGCGGCGCGATCGTCCTCGAGCGCGACGAGGACACCGGCGACGTCATCGCCGCCGACTGCATCACCCGCGACGGCTGGCGGCTGACCGACTGCACCCTGCCGGTGTTCCGCGCGCTGAAGCGCAAGCGCTTCATCGCCAGCCGGGACGGCGGCCCCTACCGCATCACGCGCGAGGGTCTGGTGAACCTGCGTTCGCAGCTCGACAACCGGGTGACCGCGAAGCGTCAGTCGCCGTAGCGAAGGAAATGGACGCGCGCGGCCCCGTAGTCGCGGGCGTCCAGGACCTCGAAACCGGCGACGGCGAGGTCGGCCTCGTCGCTGCCGCGTTCGACGACCAGCACAGCGCCGGGCTTGAGCCAGCCGCCTTCGGCCAGGCCGGCCAGGGCGCGCTCGGCCAGGCCCTTGCGGTAGGGCGGGTCGAGGAAGACGAGGTCGAACGGCTCGCCGGCGCTGGCCGGGCGGACGCCGAGGTCCGTCGCGTCGCGTCGATGGATGCGGGTCGCGCCGAAAAGGCCGAAGGCGTCGACGTTCTCGCGGATCGCGCCGCGCGCCGCCTCGTCCGTCTCGACGAACAGGCAGAAGCCCGCCCCGCGCGAGAGCGCCTCGAACCCCAGCGCGCCGGACCCTGCGAACAGGTCGATGACCCGCGCGCCGCGCAGCTCCGGCGCCCAGGCGGCGTGCTCGAGGATGTTGAACACCGCCTGCCGCGCGCGGTCCGAGGTCGGCCGCGTGCCCTGGCCTTCCGGCGTCTTCAGCGCGCGGCCGCGCAGGCTTCCCGAGACGATACGCAAGTTCAGCTCCAGCGGAGGGGCGGCGCCTGGTCCTTCAGCGTCAGGAGCGCGTCGCGGAGCCCGTCCATAAACTCGCTGCGGCGTCCGTTCCAGTGCAGCGGCTCGCCGATCAGGACGGCGCAGTTCATCGGCACGGGGATCACCTCGCCCTTGGGCAGGACGCGGCCCGCGCCCTGGATCCACACCGGCGTCACCGGGGCCTCGGGGAAGGCCTCGGCCAGCCGCGCGACGCCGCTCTTCAGACGGGACATCTCATCGGAGGCGTCGCCCCGCGTACCCTCAGGAAAGACGACGATGATGTCGCCCGCCGCCAGCGCCTCGCGCGCCGGGGCCAGCACATCCTCGCCGCTGGCGACCCTGTCCCGCGCCACCGGCACGATGCCGACCAGGTTGCGCGAGAACCAGCCGACCACGGGGTCCTTCAGGAAGTAGTCGCTGGCCGCCGCCGGCCGCACCCGCATCACCGCCTTCGACGGAAAGATGCTCAGCATCAGCAGGGTGTCGACGTGGCTGTTGTGGTTGGCCGCGATGATCGCCGGGCCCTTCAGCGGAAGGTGCTCGCGGCCGGTGACGTCGGCTCCGGTCAGGAACCGCGCGATCGGTCGCACGACGATGAGCAGCAGCAGCCAGCGCAGCCAGCGGATCATCAGAACGTCTCCAGCGCGAACCAGGCCAGCAGGTGGAAGTAGATCGGCGCGGTGAAGGTCAGGCTGTCGATGCGGTCCAGGATGCCGCCGTGGCCGGGGATCAGGTGCGAGGTGTCCTTCACCCCGATGTCGCGCTTGATGGCGCTCATCGTCACGTCGCCCGCGAAGCCCGCGACGGGCAGCACCAGCGCCAGCACCGCGAGGCCGGTGTCCTCCAGCGGCGTGAACAGCGGACCGGCGAACCAGATCAGCGCGGCCGTCGAGATCCAGCCGCCGATGAAGCCCTCCCACGTCTTGTTGGGGCTGACCCTGGGGATGATCTTTCGGCGGCCGAGCAGCTTGCCCCAGACGTACTGGGCGACGTCGTTGAACTCGGTGGCGACCAGCAGGAAGAACACCAGCCCGGCGGCGCCGGCCGGCAGTTCGTAGTCCGGCGTCCGCATCAGGTAGGCGACGTAGCCGATGTTGTAGATGCAGGTCATCAGGCCCCAGTGGAACATCGCCACGCTGGCGAGGTAGCCCCTGGTCTGGCCGATGATCGCCATCAGCCAGGGCGTGATCAGGAAGGCGTAGACCGGAATCAGCACCAGGTAGATGCCGTAGATGTCCAGGGCCACGAAGGCATAGTTCACCGGGATGGCGAGGTAGGCGGCCAGCACGATCAGCCGGTCCTCGCGCCGGGTCGGGGCGAGCGACAGGAACTCGCGCAGGGCGATGAACGACACCACCGCGAACAGCGCCGTCGTCGCCGGCCAGCCGGCCAGCAGCGCGGCGGAGATCAGCGCGATCATCACCACCCAGCTGAAGATCCGCTGGCGCAGTTCGGTGTAGTCCTTGTCGCGGCGGAGCACGGTCAGGGCCCCGGCGACCACGGCGCCCAGGGCGACCAGCCCGCCGACCCCCGCGAGGCCCCACAGCAGGTGTGGATGCTGGTCGGCGAAGACGCGCGCGATGATGTCCAAGCTTCGCTCCCGACCCGCGCGCCCGCCCCGGGGGCCGCCGAACGGAGGTTGCCGAGCGCGGCGTTCCGGTCAAGGCTCCCGCGCATGGAACGAGTCCTGAAATCGAGCCTCTTGCACGTCGCCTTCGGCTTCCTGGCGATGGGCGGCTGGGCGCTGTTCGCCAACCGCGCCCACGGACTGGCGGAGGCCTGGCCGCCCGCCCTCGTCCAGGGGACGATCTCCGGGATCCTCACCGGCGCGCTCAAGAAGACGCTCGAGACGCTGGACGGCAGGCTGGCGGGCTGGCTCGCCTTCGTCGTGCCGCCGGCCCTGACCGCCGCCTCGATCCTGGCGCTGCTCACGCTCGCCCACAGCCTGGTCGGCACGCCGGAGGTCGTCGCCACCATCGCCGTGCCGTGGAGCGTCTCGACCCTCTACGCCGTCATCTACAACGCCGGCCTCGTCCGGGCCCGCGGGAGGGCCGCATGACTGAGACGCCGGAGAATCGCCGTCCGCTGAAGACGCGGTCGGCCGGCTGGGCCGGCGCGCTCGCCGCCGCCCTCGGTAAGGCCGGGGTGAGCCCGGACACCATCTCCTTCCTTTCCGTCACCTTCGCCGTCGTCGGCTCCGCGGGCCTCGCCATGGCCGGGACAAGCGACGGGGCCGCCCGCGCGGGCTGGCTGCTGCTGGCGGCCTTCGGCATCCAGCTGCGCCTGCTCGCCAACATGCTCGACGGCATGGTCGCGGTGGAGCACGGCCGCGGCGGTCCCTCCGGTCCGATCTGGAACGAGCTGCCCGACCGCATCGCCGACGCCCTGTTCCTGGTGACCGCCGGCTACGGCGCGGCCGCCGCGGGCCTCGCGGCCGGCGCCTGGCTCGGCTGGCTGGCCGCACTGCTGGCATTGCTGACCGCATACGTCCGCGAGCTCGGCCGTGGCCTGGGTTTCCCCGCCGACTTTTCCGGCCCGATGGCCAAGCCGCACCGGATGTTCGCCCTGACCGTCGCCTGTCTGGTCGCCATGGCCGAGCCGCTGTGGGGCTGGCGCGGCCAGACGATGCTGCTCGCCCTCGGCGTCATCGCGGCCGGCAGCCTTGTCACCGTCTGGCGGCGGACGGCGCGCCTGTCCCGCCAGCTTGCCGAACGGAGCGACATCCCATGAGCCTTGTCACCGTCGAGCGTCGCGCCGCCGCCGCCGTGGTCGTCTACGCCAATCCGCCCTTCGGCACGATGACCGCCGAGGGCGCGCGGGAGATGTATCTCGCGATCAAGGGCGCCGCCGGGGACCCGGCCGTGCGCTGCATCGTGCTCACCGGCGGCCTGCCGGACATCTTCGTGCGCCACTACGACGTCGGCGAGCTGTCGGTCCTCAGCGACGTTCTGCATGGCGACGCGCCGCCGCCCGAGCCCGCGGCCGAGCGTCCGCCCGAAGGCGGCTGGTTCGCGGCGCTGGTCGACCTGATCGCCGGCGCCCCCAAGCCGGTGATCGCGGCGATCAACGGCCTCTGCATGGGCGGCGGGTTCGAGATCAGCCTCGCCTGCGACCTGCGCATCGCCGCGCCGGGCGTGGAGGCCATCGGCCTGCCGGAGACCCGCGTCGGCATCTTCCCGGGCGGCGGCGGCACGCAACGGTTGCCGCGCGTGATCGGCGAGGCGAGGGCGCTCGAGTTCATCCTGCGCGGCCGGACGGTCACAGGCGCCGAGGCCGGCGCGATGGGCCTGGTGCATGAAGTCGCCGAGGACCCGGTGGCCCGCGCGCTGCAGATCGCCGGGGAGTTTGCGGCGCGGGGCGCGGACGGGATCGCCCACGCCAAGCGGCTCACCCGCGCCGCTTTGGACCGCCCGCTGGCCGAGGGCCTTGCGGACGAGCGCCGGTCTTTCCTCGCGGTGCTGAAGACCCCTTCGGCCCAGCAGGCCCTTCGCGACGCGGCCCGTCCGGGCGTGCGGATCCAGGACTAGGCTTCGCGGCCTTCGGGTCCGGATACCACTTCTTCTTCGGCGCCTCGGATCCGGCGGCCTTCGGCGGGGACTTCTTCTTCGGGTGCGGGCTCGTCTTCGGCTTCGCCCTGGCCCAGCCCGGCTTCTTCGGCTGGCGCGGCCCCTTCAGTTCGCCGCTCTCCTGGCCTCGGCGCGGCGGGCGCGCTGTCGCCCCCTCGTCGGCGCGCGGCGTTCCGCCGGCCTCGCCGGACGCCCGGCGACGGCCCTGTCCGGGCGGTCCCTTGAACTGCACGGCGCTGCCTTTGGGCATGGCCTCCGGCGGCACGATCCCGTCGAGCAGCTCGCGGATCACCCGCGGCCCGACCTCCTCGACCTCGCCGGGCCCCAGGTCGCCCAGCGAGAACGGGCCGTAGCTCAGACGCAGCAGCCGGTTGACCTTCAGGCCGATCGACTCGAGCACGCGGCGCACCTCGCGGTTCTTGCCTTCGGCCAGGGTCAGGGTGATCCAGACGTTGCGCGCGCCGTCCCGGTCGCCGGTGGCCTTGTCGAGCCGCGCCTCGATCGGCCCGTAGCGGACGCCCTCGACGGTCACCCCGTCCTTCAACCTGTCCAGACGGTCCTGGGTCGCGTAGCCGAACGCCCGGGCGCGGTAGCGACGGACCCAGCCGGTCGACGGCAGCTCCAGCGCCCGCGACAGTTCCCCGTCGTTGGTCAGCAGCAACAGTCCCTCGGTGGCCAGGTCGAGGCGGCCGATGGAGATCACCCGCGGCAGCCCCTCCGGCAGGTGCTGGAACACCGTCGGCCGGCCCTTGGGATCGGCGTGGGTCGTCACCAGCCCGGCCGGCTTGTGATAGCGGAACAGGCGCACGGGCTCTGGCCCGCCGATCACCTCGCCGTCGACGGTGACGATGTCGCCCGGCTCGACCTTCACGGCCGGCGTGGTCAGGGTCTGGCCGTTGATCGCCACCCGTCCGGCCTCGATCAGCCGCTCGACCTCGCGGCGCGACGCGACGCCGGCCCGGGCCAGCACCTTGGCCACGCGGTCGTTGTCGGCAGGGTCGGGGGAAGAATAGCGTTCAGCCATGCGGGCCGCTCCGTTAGAAAGGATCGTGTCGCCTCCCGGCGAGACAGGCCCTCTAAAGCACGAAACGCCGGACCTCGCCACGTGACCGCCCTCTCCGACATCGACGCGATGCAGCTGGCGCTGGCCGAAGCGCGGGCGGCGGCGGATGCGGGCGAAACGCCGGTCGGGGCGGTGATCGTCGACCCGGCCACGGGCGAGGTCGTCGCCAGGGCCGGCAACCATCCGATCGGCTCGCACGATCCGACGGCCCACGCCGAGATCGCCGCCCTGCGGCTGGCCGCCGCAAAGCTCGGCAACTACCGGCTGACCGGCCTGACGCTGGTGGTGACGCTGGAGCCCTGCGCCATGTGCGCCGGCGCCATCAGCCACGCCCGCATCGGCCGGGTCGTCTTCGGCGCCAACGACCCGAAGGGCGGCGCCGTGATCCACGGACCCCGCTTCTTCGAGCAGCCGACCTGCCACTGGCGGCCCGAGGTGACCGGCGGCGTGCTGGCGGCGGAAAGCGCCGACCTGCTGCGCGGCTTTTTCCGGGCGCGACGCGGAAAATGACGCCGCGCTACGCCGAGTTCGCGCCGCGCGCGGACCTCACGCCCTACGTCGCCTGCGTCTGGGTGTTCGAGGGGCGGGATCCGGAGATCCAGCGCATCGCCCCGGACGGCCGCTGCGAGCTGATCGTCCACCACGGCGACCCCTATCTCGAACTGGCGGAGGGCGGCTGGGTCCGTCAGCCGTCGGTACTCTTCGCAGGCCAGCTGACCCGGCCGTTGCACCTGCGGGCGGACGGCGTGGCGGGCGTGATCGGCGTCCGGTTCCACACCGCCGCGGCCCACGCCTTCCTCGGCGGGTCTCTCGACCGGGTCACCGACCGTCGCGCGCCGATGGTGCTGAGCGACCTGGCCGCGCCGGACGAGGTCTCGCGGATCGCCCGCGTCCAGGACGCTGTCGCCAGGCGCATCGCCGACCTGGCGATCGCAGCCGATCCGCTGATCGACCACTGTGTCGCGCGGCTCGAGGAGGGCGCTTCGGTCGAGACGCTGATGCGCGAGACGGGCCTGGCCGCCCGGACGCTGCAGCGCCGGTTCGCAATTCGCGTCGGGGTCTCGCCGCGGATGCTGGCGTCCATCATCCGCTTCCGGCGGGTGTTCGAGGCCCTGCGCGAGGCCGACGCCGAGTCGTGGACCGACGCCGCCCAGGCCGCCGGCTACTTCGACCATCCCCAGATGGCGCGCGACTTCCGCCGCTTCGTCGGCTGCACGGCGTCACAGTTCGTCGCCGGCGGAAAGGGGCTGTCGGCGAGCCTGGTTGACCTTCCCGCCTGATCTCTGTCGCAATCCTACAAGCGGCGCCCGTCCCGCCGCGTCACGGTTGCCGGCGAACCACAAGGGGGAAGTCATGAAGCGTATCGCCGCCGCCGCCGCCGCCGTTGTGCTGCTGTCCACGCCCGCCGTCGCCGCCGAGCCGGCCAGGGTCGCAGACCTCGCCTGGATGGCCGGAACCTGGATCCAGGAGGACGACGGCAAGACCGTCCGCGAAACCTGGCTCCCGCCCGTCGACGGGGCCATGGGCGGCGTCGGCCAGACCAGCCGGCCCGGCAAGCCGTCGTCCTTCGAGTTCATGACCATCACCTCGGAGGCCGCCGGGCCGACCTTCACCGCCTTCGTGAAAGGCCAGCCGGCGACGCGCTTCGTGCTGAGGCCAGGGCCGGCCGGCGAGGCGGTGTTCGAGAACCTCGCCCATGACTTCCCGCAACGGGTCATCTACCGCCGCTGCGGCGAGGACCTCTGCGCCCGCATCGAGGGCGTGACGGGCGGCGAGCTGCAGGGCGTGGACTGGCGCTACCGGCGTCAGCCCTGACGCCCGATCCCGCGGATCAGCGCCAGCGCCTCGGCGGGCGGCTTCCGCTCGACCCGGCGGTACTCCCGGCAGTCCAGGGTGCGCGACACCAGCCCGGTCTGGACCAGCTCCCGCCGCAGCATGGCCGGGTCGCCGAAGCCGTGCCGCGCCTGAAGCCAGGCGCTGATCTCGCGCTCGGTCAGGGTCGCCTCGGGGGGCAGCTTCGCCCACAGCGCCCAGAGCGCCAGCCGCTGGTCGCCGGTCTTCGCCGGCCAGCGCATCATGCGGCCGTCGGCGTCGAACGCGCGCAGCACCCGCTCGACCTGCCGGTGGTCGACCGGCCCGGTCGACGGCGGGGCAGCGTCCAGGCGCGCGCCGGCCGCGTGCTGGGCCCGGTAGTGCTGGAAGTTCCGGTAGCCGGCCGAGCGGCTGAGCATGTTGAGCAGCTGCACATGGCCGGGCGCGCCGTCCAGCGCAGCCAGCTCGCGTTGCAGCGACCGCGCGAGGGCGGAGACGTCCTTCGTGGCGAAGGGCAGGGCGGTTCGGGTCATCACCTGTTCCTCTGGCGCGCCTGGGAACTGTCGATGGTCGCTCTTTCGACGCGGCGCTGAGGAGCGGTGCGTGTCGATGGGGTCTGCGGCAGGTTTAGCTTCCCTCGCGGGACAGCGACGCCTCGGTGAACTGCCGACCGTGCGTCCTGATAGCGTGATCGGGTCGCCCGCTCAACGGGTCAGGCGAAGGTCTCCTGCAGCCGGAAGTCCAGCCGGTCCCTGACGGCCGGCCAGTCGAAATCGCAGATCGACAGCACCACGGTGTCGCGCACATGGCCGGTCCAGGTGATCTTGTGGTTGCGCAGCGAGCCCTCCCGGGTCGCGCCCAGCTTCATCACCGCCGCCTGGCTGCGGGCGTTGCGCTCGTCGATCATGAATTCGACGCGGATGGCCCCGGCGTCGAACGCCTGGGCCAGCATCAGCCGCTTGGACTCGGGGTTGACCGGTCCCGACCGCGCGTCCGGGTGGATGAAGGTCGAGCCGATCTCGACACCCTTGTGGGCCCGGCGGATGTTCAGGAAGCTGGAGGTGCCGACCACGCGCTTGTCGCTGAGCCGGCGGATGGCGTAGCCGATCCGGGTCCCTGCCTCGACCTCGCTGATCAGGCCGCTCCACCAGTCGCCGAAGCCCTCGCCGCAGCCGTTGACCGACATGATCTCCCAGGCCTCAAGATCGCAGTCGATGGCCGCCTGCATCTCGTCGCGGTGATCGCGGGTGACGGGTTCCAGCCGCACGTAGCGGCCCTTCAGGAGCTTGGGCTTCAGGATCATGGAGCGGAGGATGGGGCGCCGAGCCTGTGCGGCGCAAGGCTGCCGGAAGGCTTACGGCGATTTAATGCGTCACCAGAAGAAGTTTATGTCATATATAAAAATATGAAGGGCGGGATTGCATCGGGCGGGCCGCCTTGCCGAGCCGGGGGAACCTCGATGACCGACCTTTCCAGACAGGCGCGCCTTTTCGAGGCCGCCGCCGTTGTGGCGCTGGTGCTGCTGGCGCTGAACCTGCTCCGCCTGATCGGCGTCGTGCCGCTGGCGTTCGGCGTCGCCGAGGCCTTGGGGGCGGGCGATCCCTCGGCGGCCTGGCCGGCGGCGGAGGCCTTCCTCATCGCCGCGGTCTCGCTGCTGCCGACCATCATCTACATCGGCGGCGTCGACAGCGCCCGGAAGATGTTCCGCCGCATCGGGGCGGGGGAGCTGTTCACCGAGGCCAACAGCAAGAGCCTGGCGGATATCGGCGCGGCGCTCGGCTACGGCGCCCTGGCCGCCATGGTCATCGTACCCTGGCTGCAGTCGTGGATCGGCGGCGAGCATGGCTTCGGCGGCGTCCGCATCGAGGGGGAGACGCTGGTCATCGCCGTCATCGGCGGCGCGCTGCTGGTGCTCGGCCGGATGCTGTCCCGCGCCCGCCGGCTGCAGTCGGAACTGGACTCGATCATCTAGGTGCCCGTCGTCGTCACCCTCGATGTCATGCTCGCGCGCCGCAAGATGAAGGCGCGCGACCTGGCCCAGAAGATCGGCCTGTCGGAGACCCAGCTGTCGTTGCTCCGAACGGGCAAGGTCCGCGGCGTCCGCTTCGAGACCCTGGCCAAGCTCTGCGCGGTGCTGGAGTGCGCGCCCGGAGAGCTGCTCGGCTACGACTATGACGCGGCGGATCTCGCGGCGCCGGCGGCCGAGGAGTAGCGCCTGGCCTTTGCCGCACCGCACACCGGCCTTTCGCACTTGCCCCTTGCGGAGGCCGGGTGATACGGTCTTCAAACAACCGTTTGAAAGCAGGGCAGGGCCGCCATGGACTTCGACATCTCTCCGAAACAGCGACAGTTCCTCGACCGCGTGGTCGCGTTCATGGACGAGCACATCGCCCCGGCGGTGCCCCGCTACAACGAGGAAATGAACGTCATCGGCGAGGACCGCTGGAAGGTCGTCCAGGTCGTCGAGGAACTGAAGGAGAAGGCCAAGGCCGCCGGCCTGTGGAACTTCTTCATGCCGCCGCACAGCGGCCAGACCCATGTGGATGACACCTTCCAGTTCGAGGGCATCCAGCTGACCAACCTCGAGTACAGCCTGATCGCCGAGCAGATGGGCAAGATCGGCTTCGCCTCGGAGGTCTTCAACTGCTCCGCGCCGGACACCGGCAACATGGAAGTGCTGATGCGCTACGGCACGCTGGAGCAGAAGGAGCGCTGGCTGCGCCCGCTGATGAACGGCGAGATCCGCTCGGCCTTCCTGATGACCGAGCCGGCGGTCGCCTCGTCGGACGCCACCAACATCGAGACCCGCATCGAGCGTGACGGCGACCACTATGTGATCAACGGCCGCAAGTGGTGGTCCTCGGGCGTGGGCGATCCGCGCTGCAAGGTCGCCATCGTCATGGGCAAGACCGACCCCGACAATCCCAGCCGCCACCAGCAGCAGTCGCAGGTGCTGGTGCCGCTCGACGCCCCGGGCATCGAGATCGTCCGCATGCTGCCGGTGTTCGGCTATGACGACGCCCCGCACGGCCACGCCGAGGTCATCCTCAAGGACGTCCGCGTGCCGATCGAGGAGAGCCTGCTGCTCGGCGAGGGCCGCGGCTTCGAGATCGCCCAGGGCCGCCTCGGGCCGGGCCGCATCCACCACTGCATGCGCACCATCGGCACGGCGGAAGTCGCGCTCGAGAAGATGGTCAAGCGCCTGATGAGCCGGAAGGCGTTCGGCAAGTACCTCAGCGACCACTCGGTCTGGGAGCAGCGCGTCGCCGAGGCCCGCATCGACATCGAGATGTGCCGCCTGCTCTGCCTCAAGGCCGCCGACATGATGGACAAGGCCGGCAACAAGTCCGCCCGCCTCGAGATCGCGATGATCAAGGTCGCCGCCCCGCGGATCGCCCTGAAGGTCATCGACGACGCCATCCAGGCCCACGGCGGCGCCGGCGTGACCACCGACTTCGGTCTCGCCAAGATGTACGCCGGCCAGCGCACGCTGCGCCTCGCCGACGGTCCGGACGAGGTCCACTGCCGCACCATCGCCCAGGCCGAGTTCGGCAAGTACGGCGATCTGCGGATGCAGCAGAAGGCCGAGCGCGAGCGGGCCCTGGAAGTCGCCGGCATCCGCTAGGCGGGAACGACCGGATCAGCGAACCCCCGCCGGCGGCGACGCCGGCGGGGTCTTGCGTTCCAGGGACCGTCGTCGGGACGGTTCCGGACCTACCTCGTCACCACGATGTCGCCGCTCTGGATCGCGCCGGGCGTCAGGGCGAACGGGTTCTCGATGTTCAGGAAGCTCGCCGGCTTGCCGACGCACTGGATCGCCGTCGGCCCGTCGCAGACGTGGAAGTGCAGGTGCGGCTCGGTCGAGGAGCCGGAGCTGCCCAGCCGGGCGATCATCTCGCCGGCCGCCACCCGCTGTCCGACCCTCACCGTCGGCGAGCCCGGCTTGAGGTGGGCGTAGACGCTGTACTCGCCCCACGGGTGCTTGATCACCACTACGTTGCCGGCCAGCGCCTCGGCGCCGTCGGCCATCATCGTCGCCTGCCACGCCTGGAGACGCTGGAAATAGGCGTCCTGGCTCTCGTCGGCACGGCGGAACTGCGCCGGATCCTCGGCCATGGTCGAGACGACCTTGACCACCTCGCCGTCGGCGGCGGCGTAGACCGGCTGGCCGTAGGCCAGGTAGTCGATGAAGGTCCGCCCGTCGCGCCGGAAGCTCAGGCCGCCCTCGCCGATCTCGGCGATGTCGAGGGCGAACTCCTCTGGCACGGCCCAGCGGTGGTGGGTGTTCAGGCTCGGTCCGGCCTGGACGTAGAACCGGCCTTTCAGCGGGAACAGATAGCGCGGCTCCGGCTGTTCGTTGCGGATCGGCACGGTGAGGCTGGCCGGATCGCCGCCCTCTCCCGTCGGGATCATGGTGATGCGCAGCTGGTCGCGCTTGCCGGTCCAGCTGAGCACCTGGCTGGTGACCAGCAGCCCTTCGCCCGGCTGCAGCGTCGGGACGCCCGGCAGTCGCGCCGGGGCGCGACCCAGCACGTCGCCGAACTGGAAGCCCACGCCCTCGATCATGCCGGCCGCCTGGGCGCCGGCGCCGGTCTTGGCGAACCGGTCGATGTCGATCCCGCTCAGGACGCGCGTCTCGATCACATGCCCGCCGCGCAGAAGTTCGAACCGGACCTCGCCGACGGTGAGCGGCGTCCGCGTGGTGTTGATGACGGCGGTGTTGTGCAGCACGAGGCTCTGCACCCCGCGCACGCTGTCGAGCGGATAGGCCTGCTGCGGCCCCTTGGGGTAGAGCCGGATGGTCGCGTCGGCGGCGGCCGGCCCGGCGAGGACGCTGGTCAGCAGGAAGGCGGCGGCGATCAAGGTGCGCATGGCGGAGCCCCTCCGTCGGTTGGTCGACGGAGGGAAACCACGGATCGCCGGAACGCGCTGCTTAATTCGCGTTCAGGGAGTGCGCGCCGCGCCCGTCAGCGACCGCCCTGCGGATAGACCATGCGCAGCGTGACCTGGCCGCCTTCGGCCGGCACGACGACGCGGGCCTGGTCGAAGGTGGGCTTGCCGGCGGCCGGACGGTCGCCGCTCATCGCCCAGCCTTCCGCCGGCTTGCCGTCGGGGCCGAACTGCATCTGCCGGTCGCTGTTGGCGTCGTGCATCACCACCACCGCGTATTCGCCGGGCTCGACATTGTGGAGGGTGAAGGTGTCCGTGCCGGCGGTGGCCGCACCGTAGGCGCCGTTGACGCCCGCCGGCTTCATGAACAGCTCGCGCGTCTGCAGCGACACCAGCATTTCGCCGCCCTGGTCGCTGACGCCCTCCAGCGTCACGGTCAGGTCGCCGGCCAGCGCCGGCGCCGCGCTCGCGGCCAGCCCGGCCGCCAGGATCCATCCGATCGTCTTCATTGTCCCGCTCCTTCTTGCGTGATGACAATGCACTTTACAATCCAAAGCACATTGCGCGTCAACCGCCATTCGATGAATTCGCGGTCATGCTTCAGATGGAGTAGGTGGGGCCGCCGAAGCCGTTGCGCGCGACCCAGAAGGGCAGGGCCAGGGTCACGGCCATCATGGCCTCGAACGGCAGCGCCCGCAGGCCACGCCCCTCGCCGGGCCCGTCCCGCAGGCTGTTCAGCAGCCGTCCGGCCAGCGAGCCGCCCCAGGCCAGGGCCAGCACCAGCGCCATGTTGGCCCCGATCGAGGGGCTGTAGCCGAGCATCCCCGCCGTTCCGGCGTGCGCCGCCAGCAGCATGGCGCCGAGCGCCCGCGCCTCCCCGACTCCGTCTGACCGTCCCCCGGCCGGCGCCAGGCCGACGTGGTCGAGCGCCTCGGCGGGCCTGGCGATCACATAGCCGCCCAGGGCGCCGCCCAGGCAGCAGGCGAGCACGGCGAGCGGGACGGCGAGACTGAACAAGGCGCGGCTCCGGTCAGACAGGGGCTGAGAGGCAATCTAGGAGCTGGTCGACGCCTTCGTCGCCCCGCCCGGCGAGATTTAGCCGCTAACCCGGGCCGACGGGAACGCAAGATCGTCGCCGGCCGACCCTTGACTCCCCGAGGCCCCGGACCTACCTCCCGCGCGTCGTTGGCACTCGGCCTGGGTGACTGCTAACAGCAGGCGCCCCGGGGGGCCGGCGAGATTGTTTCAACACACCGTACCCACGGAGACGACCCGATGAAGTTTCGTCCTCTTGGCGACCGCGTCCTGGTGAAGCGCGTCGAAGAAGAGCAAAAGACCAAGGGCGGGATCATCATCCCCGACACCGCCAAGGAAAAGCCGCAGGAAGGCGAAGTGATCGCCGTCGGCCCCGGCGCCCGTGACGACGACGGCGACTACATCGCCCTCGACGTGAAGGCCGGCGACAAGATCCTGTTCGGCAAGTGGTCCGGCACCGAAGTGAAGATCGACGGTGAAGACCTGCTGATCATGAAGGAAAGCGACATCCTGGGCGTGGTCGAGGCCTGATCAGGTCCGCCTGTCCCGGCGCAGGCCGGGACCCGGGATGCAGCCGCTGAACCAGCGCACATAAACTGAACCCCTTCTCCCCTATCCGGACCCCGGCCTTCGCCGGCGAGGTCGGATCAGGGAGAAACCTAGAAAGAGAGACCCGAAATGGCCGCCAAAGACGTCTATTTCTCCTCCGACGCCCGCGACAAGATGCTCCGCGGCGTCAACATCCTCGCCAACGCGGTGAAGGTGACCCTCGGCCCGAAGGGCCGCAACGTCGTCATCGAGAAGTCGTTCGGCGCCCCGCGCTCGACCAAGGACGGCGTCTCGGTCGCCAAGGAAATCGAACTGGCTGACAAGTTCGAGAACCTCGGCGCCCAGCTGATCCGCGAAGTCGCCTCCAAGACCAACGACAAGGCCGGCGACGGCACCACCACCGCCACCGTGCTCGCCCAGGCGATCGCCGTGGAAGGCCTCAAGTCGGTCGCGGCCGGCATGAACCCGATGGACCTCAAGCGCGGCGTCGACAAGGCCGTCGGCGTGGTGATCGAGCAGATCAAGGCCTCGGCCAAGAAGGTCTCGGCCAACAGCGAGATCGCCCAGGTCGGCACCATCTCGGCCAACGGCGACACCGAGATCGGCGACATGATCGCCCGCGCCATGGAAAAGGTCGGCAACGAGGGTGTCATCACCGTCGAGGAAGCCAAGACCGCCGAGACC
>CALKHU010000135.1 GCA_937991555.1 uncultured Caulobacter sp. | reverse complement strand
CGGTCGCGCCGTTGGTCGGTACCGCGCGGGACTGGCGTGGGAGCCGGTCGGCGCCCCGCTGGACACATCCCTCGGGCGCGCGGCGTGACGAGGACGGCCATCGCCGCGGTCAGACCGTGATCCGGCCCGGTCCCTTGAGCCATGCGGCGAGGCTGGCCGGGAGCATGACGGCGCTCGAGTACTGGGCCGAGGGCAAGGCGTCGAGGTCGGCGACGATCGCAGCCAGACGGGTGCGGTCGACGTAGCCGTCCAGTTCCGTCGCGTGCGGCAGGTCGGCGAGCCAGGGCTCGAGCCCGCGGCGGGCGGCTTCCCAGGCGGCGTTGAGCCCGAACGGGGTCTTGGGACGGCGGATGATGTCGTCCGGCAGCAGTCCCTCGCCGACCCGTCGGAGGATCGCCTTGTGGAACTGCCAGGGCGTCGGCGGCAGGCGCATCGCCGCCTCCAGCAGGCGGACATCGAAGAAGGGCTGGCGGACGCGCAGCGGCAGGCCGGTCGACTCCGGATGGGCGGCGACGAACATCTCGGTCCAGAAGGGATGGCCGGCCATGGTGCCGCGCGGGTCGCGGCTGTAGACCTCCAGCCGTTCGCGCCAGCGCTCCTCCAGCCGATGCTCGCGCACGAAGGCAGGGTCGAGCGGCGCGATGATCGGTCCCGTGCGTCCGGGGCCGCGGCGGCGCCAGGCGCTGCCCAGCGGCGGGCGGCGGCGATGGTGACGCCAGTAGTCCACGGCTTCGGCGAGCAGGCGGACGTAGCGATGCCGCTGCATCAGCCCGGCCCAGTGGCTCAGGCCGCCGGCCACCACGGCGTCGCCCCCCATGCCCATCAGCAGGACGCGCGTCCCGTCGGCGATCAGCCGCTCGCCGACCAGATGGAAGGACGACAGTCGCAGTTCCATGCGCGGTTCGGGCGGCAGCCGCCAGGGTCCGCCGGGCGGATCGACGTAGGCCTGCTCCACCGACACCGAGTGGAACGGCGCGCCGATGTGGTGGGCGCAGCGCCAGGCCCAGTGCCGCTCGACGTCGGGCGTCAGCCAGTCGCCGCCGAAGGAGTAGCTGTCGATGCGGGCCGACGATCCGCGCATGGCGAGGGCGGTGATCAGGGTCGAGTCCATTCCGCCGCTGAGCGTGGTGGCGACCTTGTCGAGGCGGACCCTGTCGCTGACGGCCTGCGCCAGGATCGCCCCGAACTGCTCGGCCAGGGCGTCGGGACGCAGCGTCCGGGCGGCCTCGAAGTCGGGCGGCGGCAACGTCCAGTAACGGCGCATCCGGACGGTCCCGTCGGCGAACGACAGGCTGTGCGCCGGCGGCAGCCGGTCGATGGCGCGGTAGAAGCCGGACCCCTGGTCGAGGCTGTGGCCGAACATCAGGTAATCGCCGACCGCCACCGGGTTCAGGGAACGGTCGAGGCCAGGATGGGCGAGCAGGGCGGGCACGGCGTTGCCGAACAGGAAGGTCTCGCCGACCCTGGCGAAGTAGAACGGCACGCTGCCGAAATGGTCACGGGCGGCGAACAGGCGGCGCGCCTCGCTGTCCCAGACGACGAAGGCGAAATCGCCGATCAGGTGCTCCGGCGCGGACTCTCCCCAGACGTGCCAGGCATGCAGGATCAGGGCGCTGTCGGGCGCATCGGCGGCCACCCGGCGTCCGGCGGCTTGCAGTTCCGCGATGAGCGCGGACCTGCCGTCGATTCGGGCGTCCGCGACCAGATGCGCGCGACCGTCGAAGGTCAGGGGCTGGCGGTCGCCGCGCTCCTCAAGCGTGGTGGCGAGCAGGGCTTGGGCGAGCAGGACGCCGTCCGACTCACAGTGGTCCCGGCGGTCCGGGCCCATGTAGGCGATGGCGGCGCGCATGGCCTGTGAAAGGGCGGGGTCCGGGGCCGCCCCCCGGGGCCCGATGAAGCCGGCAAAGCCCGTCATTGATCCGTTCGCCCGCGCCTTGCGCCCCCGCCGACACGCTATAGAAAGTCGCCCTGGGCCGGGCAACCGAAGAGCGTGCCGTGATGGAACTCGATGAGGCGCGCCGACTGGCCGGCGCCGGCGCGACGGACGCAGCTCTCGATGGGTTGCGCGCCCTGGCGACCGACCCGGCCGTGGACCCGATCCAGCCGGCCCGCGCGGGCTGGGAAATCCTGGCCGAGACCGGGCGCCTCCCCTCTCCCGACGAAGAGGGCGCGCGGAGGGTCGAGGCGAGCGGCCCCGCCCTGGCCTTCCTGACCGAGACATGCGTCACCCATCCGCCCTCGGAACGGGCGCTGACAGCGTTGCGTCGCTGGCTGCTGCTGTCCGGCCGTGCGGCCGGTTTCCCGGCGCTCACGGCCGCCCTTGTCGCCCAGGCCGCGCGCAATGGCGGCGCCTGGCCGTTCGACGACGAGGAGCGGGCCGCGCTCGCGCGACCGGACGGGGCCGTGCTGGCCGCCGCCTATCTGCCGAAACGTCCCCGACCTGGCCCGGCGATCGCCAACCCGTCCCCCGTCAAGCGCGCGGTCGCCGAGCAGTACGAAATCTGGCCCTATCCGGTCTGGGAAAGGGTCACCAGGCCGCGCGGCGACACGCTCGCCGGCATGATCGCAAGGCTCGGTCCGGAGCCGATCGAACTGCCCGAGGCGCCCTCGATCCTGGTCGCTGGCTGCGGGACCGGCCGCGAGACGGCGCTCATCGCCATGCGGGCGCCGGAAGCGCGGATCACGGCCATAGACCTCAGCGCCGCGTCCCTGGCCTATGCCGCCGAACGCTGGGCTTCGCTGGGTATCACCAACGTCCGCTGGGAGCAGAGAGACCTGCGCGATGCGCCGGCGCTGGGCCGCTTCGACCTGATCAGCTGTTCGGGCGTGCTGCATCACCTGCCCTCGCCGGAAGCGGACTGGGCCAGGCTGGTGGAGGCCCTGAAGCCGGGCGGGGTGATGAGCATCATGGTCTACAGCAAGCTGGCCCGGCTGCGCGTCCGGTCGGCCCAGCACCGGATCGCCGACCTGCTGGACCGGCCGGTGGATGACGACCTGCTGCGCGAAGCACGCGGGCGGCTGCTCGCCGACCCTGTACACGCCCTGACCTGGTCGCCGGACTTCGCCTCGCTGGGCGGCGTCCACGACCTGCTGTTCAACCGGCACGAGGACCTGTTCGACGTGCCGCGCATCCGGCGCGGGATCGAGTCGCTCGGCCTCGAGTTCCTCGGCTTCGAGCTTCCGGGGAAGACGCGACGCGCCCGGTACCGGTCCGAGCATCCGCACGACCCGTGGTTCCGCGACTTCGACGCCTGGGCGGCGACGGAGTGGCGCGAGCCGGAGCTGTTCTCCGGCATGTATCACTTCTGGTGCCGCAGACCCTGACCGGCGGCATGGCGTCCCGGCCCGGTCAACGACCCGAGATCGACGGCCTGCGGGGAATCGCCGTGGCGGCCGTGGTGCTGTTCCACGCGCGCGCGCCGGGACTGTCCGGCGGCTTCGTCGGGGTCGACGTCTTCTTCGTGATCTCAGGCTATCTCATCGCCCGCCTGATCCTGGCCGACCGGGCCGGAGGACGTTTCTCCTTCGCGGACTTCTACGAGCGGCGGGCGCGCCGGATCCTCCCGGCCCTGCTGTTCATGCTGGCCGTCAGCGGGGGTCTGGCGCTGATGCTGTTGCCGGCCGACCTGCAGCGGTTCGGCTCGAGCCTCGCGGCGATGATCGTCTTTCTCTCGAACGTCCAGTTCGCCCGCTGGAACGACTACTTCGGGATGGCGAGCGGCTCCGCGCCGCTGCTGCATACCTGGTCCCTGTCGATCGAGGAGCAGTTCTACCTCATCTTTCCCGTCCTGCTGGTCCTGGCGGCCCGGCGCGGCCGGCCGACGCTCGTCGCCGCGCTCGGGCTGATCGCGGCCCTGTCCTTCGGCTACAGCGTGTGGACGGCGGGACAGGCGCCCAACCTGGCCTTCTACTCGCCGCTGTCGCGCGCCTGGGAGTTCCTGCTCGGCGCCCTGCTGGCCCTCGGGGTGCTGCCGGCGCCGGGCCGCCGGACCGGGGACGCGCTGGCGGCGGCCGGGATGGCCGCCATCGTCTGGGCGATCTGGCGGCTCACCCCGGCAGACCCGTTTCCCGGCGTCAACGCGCTCGCGCCCTGCCTGGGCGCGGCCCTCGTCATTCACGGGACGCAGGCCCCCGGCTCGCGGGTCGCCCGCCTGCTGGCCTTTCGACCTCTGGCCGGGCTCGGGCTGATCTCCTACTCGCTCTATCTCTGGCATTGGCCGCTGATCGTGTTCGGCGGCTACTACATGCTCGACGAAGCCTGGGCGACGCCGGTGCGGATGGCGATGGCCGCGGTCGCGGTCCCGGTCGCCTGGCTCTCCTGGCGGTATGTGGAGCAGCCGTTCCGGGGGCCGGACGGCTGGCTGTCACGCAGAAGGCTCATCGTCCTGCTGTCGGCGAGCAGCATCGTCCTGGGGCTCTACGGCGTGGCGCTGCGCGCCCTGGACGGCCTGCCCCAGCGGTTCGCCGAGCCGGTCTTGCGGCTGGCCGATCCGGACTCCCGCGCCGACTTTCCCTGCGCCGGCCGGCCGCTCGAAACACGCGCCGGGGCGGAGTGCCGGCTCGGGGATCCGAGGGCGCGTCCGACCTTCATTCTGTGGGGCGACTCCCATGCGGCGATGTACCGGGCCGGGCTGGATGACCTCGCGACACGGCGCGGCGCGGCGGGCTTCGATCTCACCGAACTCGGCTGCGCGCCGCTGATCGGCTTTTCAGGTTCGGGGCCGGCCTGCGAAGCGCGCAACCGCCGGGTGCTGGAGGTGATCGCCGCAGAGCGTCCGGCCGCTGTGATCCTGGCCGGCAAATGGGGCCCCGCCATGGGCCCGTTCATCCGTCCTGACTTCCGCGGCGTCTGGAGCGAGCACGGACGGCGTCAGCCGTACCTCGCGGCGGCCGAGGCCCGGAGGGCGCTCGAACGGACGGTGGCCGCGCTGACCCGGCTGGGGGTGACCGTCTACTTCGTGGAGGACACGCCCTATGCGCTCTCGGCCTCGCCCGATCGCCTGGCCAAGGCGGCGGTCCTGGGCCGCCCCCCGTCGGCGACGATCGGGCTGGACGAGTACCGCATGCAGTTGTCGGGGCAGCGTCCGCCGGCGGAGGCCCTGCAGCAGAGAGGCCTCCTGCGCCTGCTGAGGCCCGGGCTGCGCCTGTGCGACGGGTCGATCTGCCGGCTGTCCGACGCGCGCGGAGCCTTCTATCGCGACGCGGGCCACCTCAACGACCGCGGCGCCCGTCGGGTCGCCGAGGTGTTCGAGCCGGTCATGACGACGGCCTGCGGCGGCGAAGCTTGCGCAAGGCCCAGGCCGGCCCCCTGAGCAGCGGGTAGAGGAACCAGAGCGGTCGCGGCAGCGGCAGGGCGAAGACCAACGGCCAGTCGACCAGCATGCCGCGGACGTCCTCGATCCGGTCGCGCCAGTCCTCGATCAGCAGCAGCCGGTGCAGCTGGATCGCGGTCGAGCGCAAGGGAACCTGTTCGGGCTCGCGCGGGTCGGACAGCACCGCCAGGGCGAAACGGACCAGGCGGCGAACCGTCCGGTCGGACACGATCCTGCGCCGCAGATCCGGCGGAAGCGGCCGGTCGAACACCTGCTCGACGAGCAGAAGGGCCTGGGCGGAGGCACGCCCCGCGCCTCGCGCCCGGGCGGCCTCGTGCAGGCCCGCGAGGGCGTCCGGCGCCAGGCCCGCCGTGAGGGCGGCGATGTCCGCAAGCCATTTGAGCCGGAACCAGGCGCAGAAGCCGCCATGCAGGCAGAGGTAGGCGTAGAGGGCCTCGCCCGTGGCGGCCGGCGTCGTCCCGCCGCCCGGCAGGGTCACCTCCGCGCCGGCGCTCCACAGGTCCAGCCGCGCCGCGAGCCCGGGACTGAGCGTCGGGCGGTAGTGCAGTTCGAGGGTCAGGCCGCTCGCGCCGTGGCGATAGAGGATATCCTTGCGCCACCGCATCCAGGCGGCCAGCTGCGCCGGCGTCGACCCCGGCGGCGGCTGCAGGCGGACGTATCCGGCGGCCTCGCAGATCTCGCCGGCGCGGCCCAGGGCCTCCGGTCGGACCAGCAGGTCGAGGTCCCGGATCTGGCGCACGCCCAGATCGCCGTAGGCGGCCGCGACCAGCCCGGCCCCCTTCAGGACCATGACCTCAAGGCCGGCGTCGCGCAGCGCCGCGACCAGACGCTCGCCTTCGCGGACGTAGGCCCTGTTGATCAGGCCGTCGGCCGCCGCCCGCCGCGCCAGCGTTGCGCGGAAGGCGGCCGGCGCGGCGGTCGCGCCCGCCCGGGTCAGGCCGTCATGGGCGAAGGCGGCGGCGCGGTGCCGGTCGACGGTTCTGGCGAAGGCCTCCCAGTCGAGAGCGGGGTCGGCCGCGGCCTGCGCCACGGCCCGCGACCGCGCCTCGGACGGCGGCCAGAGCATGCAGGCCGCCAGCAGCCCAAGCTCGGGGGACCGATCGGCCAAGGATCAGACGACGGTCGGCACGGCGCTCCGCGCCGGTCGGGTCAGCGCCGGCGCCTGCCCCTTCGCGGGCGGGCGGGTGACCACGCTGATCAGCAGGTCCTCGTGCTCGATGACGAAGTGGCGCGCCAGCAGGTCGGCCAGCACCTCGGCCGAGGCCGGGTCGAGACTGTCGCGTCGGCGGGGCTTTTCGAGGTGGCGCAGCAGGTCGTCCGCCGCCGGCGACAGCGGCGTCATGCGCTGGACGGCCGCCCGCCGCGTGTCGGCGACGACCACGGCGCCGCCGATGTCGAGCGCCGCGAGGATCGGCGGGCGACCGGCCCACCGCTCGGTCCAAGCGTCGTAAGCCGCGTGCACCGCCGCGACCAGGCCCTCGTCCCGCATGAAGTCCGTCGTGTGCTGGCCGATGAAGTGGTAGGCGAGATCCATCACCGGCGCTCCGGGCGGGAACAGCGCGGCGAACCCCGGATACGGGGCATAGGAGTCGATGCCGAACGCCTGCGGGTCGCGGTGGTGGGGGCTGAAGCGGTCGATCACGATCGGCACGCAGTACTGCGGCGGCCGGAAATGCTCGATCTTCGGGAAGAGGTCCGGCAGCCCGGCGTAGTCCGCCGTCGTCTCGCCCGGGAAGCCGTAGAGGATGTTCCACAGTACGTAGATGTCCAGCGAGGCGCAGTCGCGCAGCAGCGCCAGGTTCTGCAGGGCCGAGACCCCCTTGCGCATGATCCGGAGCACGTTGGTCGACAGCGACTCCAAGCCCGGCTGGATCTGCACCATGCCCGCACGCCGCATCAGCTCGAGCTGGTCGAAGCGGAGGTTCGCCTTGACCTCGTAGAACAGTCCCGGCTTGCGCTCCCAGGTCGCCAGTTCCGGCAGTACGGTCTGCAGGTAGCCCATCGGCATGATGTTGTCGGTGAACGACAGCCGGTCGGGGTCCCACTGCTCGACGAGGTCGCGGATCTCGCCGATCATCCGCTCGGGCGGCTTGATGCGGAAGTCCATCGTGTCGCCGTTCAGGCCGCAGAAGACACAGTGGTGCTTCATGCCCCACCAGCAGCCGCGAGAGCTCTCCAGGGGCAGTCCTTCGGGCAGGTCCGCCGGCAGGCGGCCGTCCGCCTGGGCCTGGCGCAACGCCGCAATGAAATCGCTGAAGTCCGGCGCCGGCGCCTGGTCGATCCGCTCGATGGGCGCGCATTCCACGACGCGTTCGACCGGACGCTCGCCCGTGCGCACAAGCCGTTCGCAGAAGTCCGGAAAGGCGACGTCCGCCTCGCCCGCGAAGAAATGGTCCACCCATGGAAAGACCTGGGCGAAGGCCTGGCCCATCGGCGAGGCGATGTTTGCGCCGCCCATGACCACGCAGATATCGGGGTCAGCCTGCTTGATCCGCCAGGCGAGGGCCGAGCCGGCCATGATCTGCTCGAACGTCGAGGTGATCGCCACGATACGGGGGCGGTCGGCGAGGACCGCGGCGACAAAGTCGTCGACGAAGGGCCCGATCTGCGGGGCCAGCAGGTCGCAGAGCGCGGCCGGCTTCTCCGCCAGCGGCGGCAGCGGCGGAAGGGTCGCGTCGATCTCCGGCGGCCAGGCATGGGGCCGGAACAACCGTTCCCCGACGATGCAGTCGAGGTAGTAGCGCGACACCGCCTTGTAGGGCTCATAGCCGACCCGGGCGGCCAGCATGATGCTGCCGAAGACCGTCTTCACCGACAGGCCGCGATTCCGGCAGGCGGCGGTCAGGATGGCGGGCCCGAGCAGCGGAATCTTGATCTGGTCGAACGGGGGAACGACGAGGCAGAGGTCGAGCCTCGCATGGTCCCCCGGGGTGTCGCGCGCCATGGTTTTCTACAGCCCGATTGCAGCCTTTGGCGCGCAAGCCTATAGCCCCAACGCGGAGGAGCAATGACCGAGATCGAAATTATTCTGGGCGCAAAGGCCGAGGTTCCCGACTACGTCCTGTTCCAGGAGGTGGCCGGAAACGCCGCCCTGCTGAACCTCGAGACCGAGACCTACTTCGGGCTCGACGAGGTCGGCACCCGGATGTGGCAGGCGATGGAGACCGCCGAGACCATCGGCGCCGCCGCCAGGGCCGTCGCCGAAGTCTACGACGCGCCGCTGGAGACGATCGAGCAGGACATCGCCAGGCTGGCCATCGAGCTCCGCAACCATGGCCTCCTCGTCGCCGCCGGGTAGGCTGAAGGCCCTCGTCCAGGCCGCGCCGGTGGCGGCGGCCCTGGGCGCCATGTCGCTCCTGGTGCACAGCCTCGGGTTGCAGCGGTCGGCGAGCATTGTCTGGCGGCTGGCCGACCGGTTGCCGCCGCCGCGCCCGAACAGGCTGGAGCCGAGACCCCTGGCCGAAGCCCAGGCCCGCGCCATCGGCCGGATCGCCGACCGCATGCCGTTCGACGCCCGCTGCCTGCCCCGCGCGCTGCTGCTCGCCGGTTCCTTGCGGCGACGGGGGATCGCCGCCGATCTCTGCCTGGGAACCCGGACCGTGGGCGAATTCGACGCCCATGCCTGGGTTGAAATCGACGGCGAGCCGGTCAACGAACCTGCGGACCTGGACGCCACCTACAATTGCCTCTGGCGCAGAGCGACAAACAGCGGCTAAATGACAACCGACGCGCGCGCTCGGGTGCCCCGGCCGCGGCAGTTACCGTCGACCACGAAGGCTTACTGGGGAAGCTCATGTCGGAACAACCTGCCAAGAAGATGCCGTACCAGGCGCCGCGCCTGACCGAACATGGCACGATCCGCAGCATGACCAACACGGCCACGACCAACGGGCCGAACGACGCCAACGGCCCCGGCTCGTACACGTCCTAGACGCCAGCCCTTCCCGTCATGCGCCGCTACCGACTGGGCGCGGCGGAGGTCGCGAGCGAGATCGCGCTGTCCGGTTTGCTGGACGCCGCAGGCGTTGCGGACGTTGTGATCTGCATTCGCCGGGGCGCGCCCGCTGACGGACTGGAGTGGCTCGAACATCCCGAAGGGTCCGAGCTGACGCCCGACTGGGCGAAGGTCGAGTACTGGCGCTCGTCCGACGGCGGCTGGTACCGACTGCGGTATGACTATCGCGGACATGTCGCCGACTTCGGCATCCGCAGTGACGGGTGCGAGATCACCGTCCAGGCCGGCGAAGGCGAGACCGACGCCGAAATCGCCAATCTGATCGAGGGACCGATCCTGGGGCGCGCCCTCAGGCTGGCGGGTCGACCCTGCGTGCACGCCACCGCCCTGGCCGCGGAGGGACGGGCCATCGCGCTGATGGGCGCGTCGGGCGTGGGAAAGTCGAGCCTGGCCTGGGCCCTGATCGACGAGGGTTGCCGGCTGGTCACTGACGACCTCGTCGGGCTGGTCGGGGACGCCGACGGCTTTCTGGTGCAGCCGGGGCGGGCCCGGTTGCGCATGTGGCCGGACTCGGCGCGCAGGCTGGGCGTCAGCGACGCCACGGCCACCACACTGTTTCCGACCACCACCGAGATGGCCAAGGTCAGCGTCCACGATCCGGCCCGGTTCCAGGCGACGCCGGTTCGACTGCACGCCATCTACCGTATGACGCCGCGCATCGCCGGTCTGGCCGAGCCGCTGATCGAGGATCTGCCGCCCGGCGAGCGGCTCGCGGAACTGGCGGCCAACCTGATCGGGATGATCACGCCCGGGCGCGAACAGCGGCGGCAGGAGCTGTCCCTGCTGGCGCGAGTCGCCGCGGCCACGCCGATCCGGACGCTGAGCCTGCCCGACGACCTCGACGCCCTGCCGGCGATGGCCGCCCTTCTGCGGCGGCGCCTGTTCGCATGAGCGTCCTGGCTGTCCAGACGATGGACCTGGCGCTGGCCCGGTTCCCCGCGGCGCTGCTGCCGGACGGCGGCGCCGGCACGCTGCGGCGGGCCGCGCCGGCGGTGGCGGCCGACGTGGTGGTCTATTTCGAGTGCCGCCTGGCGGGAAGCGACCGGGCCGTGGACGTGTCGCAGCACTTCTTCGCCGCGGACGGCGGGGCGGGCAGGCTGCTGGCGCTGGCGCGGCGGCAGAGCGGTCCCGCATGGTCGCGCCTCGCGGCCTTCGCCGGCGCCTGGGCGGAGGATCCCGCACTCGCGGCCATCACCGAGATCGGCCTGGAACACGACGAGGGCGTCGCCGCGCCCGCCGTCTTCGCGGCCTTCGACGGCACGGTCCTCGACGGAATCGCCGCGGGAGAACGCTTCGTGGCGGCGATGGCGCCCGAAGGCCTGGAGGGCTGGAGGACGCTGGTCTCGACGCTCGAGATCGCCGTCGCCCATGGCCTGACGCCGGGCCGCATGGTCGGGGTGATGCTGTCCCGCGACGCCCAGCTCCGCTGCATGATCCGGGATCTGGAGACCGACCGGGTGCGGCGCTTCCTGGCCGAGGCGGGATGGCCGGGCGACATCGACCGGCTGGCCGACCTGATGGGGCGGGGACCACTGGTCGGGGACGCCACGCGTCTGGTGCTGGGCTTCACCCCGGCCCTCGCCCCCGACCTCGGCTTCGAGGTCATCCATCCGCGCGACGAGGCGGGAGAAGCGGCCCAGTCGGCGCTGCTCGACTGGCTGGCCGGGACCGGTCTCGCCGAGCCGGCGCGGGTCGAGGCCGCGGCCGGCTGGCGGGGGGCCGTGACGCCGATGGACCGCGCCCTCCCCTGGCCCGAGACGCTGATCTCGCGCGACCTCGCCACCGCAAGGGGTCGCCTCGACGCGTTCAGCGCCTTCATCAGCCACGTGAAGCTGAACCTGAAGGACGGCGCCCCCCTGCCGGCCAAGGCCTACCTCGCGCTCGCCCCTGTCCGCAGTCCGGAGCTGACCGCCCATGCATGACGCCATCGTCGTCGGGACCGGTCCGGCCGGAGGGATGGCCGCGCTCAAGCTCGCCGAGGCCGGCGCGCGGGTGCTGGTCCTGGAGGCCCGCAAACTGCCCCGGGACAAGGCCTGCGGTGGCGCGCTGACGCCCGGGCCGGTTCGCGCGACGCTGGACTGGGACTTCATGCCGATGATCGAGGCGCAGGTCGCCGCCTCGCGGTGGCAGCTCGATTTCGGGCCGGCCGTCGACAAGGACAGCGCCTACGGCGCCTGGATGGTGGGCCGCCGCGATTTCGACCTCCACATCGTGGAGCGCGCGTTGTCACGGGGCGCCGTGGAGCTGCGCGATGACTTCGGCGTGGCGCATGTCGAGGAAGAGGCCGACGCCGTCACCGTCATCGCCCGGTCCGGCGAGCGGCTGCGCGCGCGGTTCGTGGTCGGCGCCGACGGCGCGGCCGGACGCACGGCCGCCGCCGTCGGCCTCTCCCGGCGAACCCGACCCGGCGTGGCCATCGACGCCGAGGTCGAGGTCACCGCCGAGGGCTGGGAGGCCGAAGGCGGACGGATGAGCTTCAACTTCGCCTGCGCGCCCGGCGGCTATGGCTGGATCTTCCCCAAGCGGGACCACCTGTCCTGCGGCATCGGGTCGTGGACTCGCCGGGACGGCATGCCCGGACTGCTCGACGCCTATCTGGACCGCGCCCTGCCCAGGGGCGTCATCCTCGGCCAGGTCCGCCGCGGCCACCCCATCCCGCTCTACGAGGGCCCGGCCCCCATCTCCACGCGGCGCGTCTGTCTGGTGGGAGACGCGGCGGGACTGGTCGACCCGATCCTGGGCGAGGGGATACGATACGCGCTCGCCAGCGGCGCCATCGCCGGCGAGGTCATCGCAGCCAAGCTCGCCGGGACGACGGCGGACGACGACGGGCTGGAGCACAGCCGCCGGGTCCAATCCGCCATCGGCGTCGAGCTCGACCGGCTCCGCCGGTTTATCCTGCCGATCTTTCTCGACAGGCCCGAAGCCTTCTTCCGGAGCTTCTTCCAGGGCGGGCAGAGCTATTCGTCGCTGGCGCGGGCGCTGGAGGCCCGGTTCCCGGTGGCCGATCCGTTCGCCAGCCAGCGCAGCGTCCAGTCTTGACGCCAGGCCTCCCGCAGCGACTCTGGATCACAGGCGTGACCGGCGTCCGCGGCCAGGGCGGCGATGTCGTCCAGACCGGCGTCCGGACCCAGATCCGCGACACGCGCGCGGAGCGCGGCGTCGGCCCGGAGGGCGCGGAGGAAGCGGTGAGCGACCTGGATCATGCCCCGATGAAGACCGCATCGCGGCGCCGGATCAAGCGGTCGATCGAACGGCGCCGCCTCCGGGTCAGGGCGAAGACGCCGTGACCGCCGCCGGCGATGCGCTTCGCGCCACGATCCCCGGTTTCGCACTCGACCTGGCCCGCTTCGCCGGCTGGAAGGCCGCGACGACCCTGGCGCTGATGCTCGCCGGCGCGCTGGTCGAGGGGGTGGGGCTTCTGCTGCTGATCCCGCTCATCGCCGTGCTGACCGGTGCGGCGGGCGGCGAGCTCCAGGTCATCGCCGAGCGCGCCTTCGCCGTGACCGGCGCCGAAGGCCGTCAGGCGCAGTTGCTGGTCCTGGTCGGCGGCTTCGCGGCGCTGGTCGTGGTCCGCTCGCTGCTGCTGGCGTTGCGCGACCGGCAGGTCGCGGGTCTTCAGGCGGGATTCGTCGAGCACAGCCGTCGGCGCCTCATCCGGGCGCTGGCCGGCGCGGAATGGCGCGAGGCCGCAGGCCTCCGCCACGCGCGGGTGACCAAGGCGCTCGGCATCGACATCGCGCAGGTCGCCGGGGCCGTCCATGTGCTGATGGCCTGCGCCGTCTCGGTCGTCGTGCTGGCCGCGCAGTCCGCCCTGGCGCTCTGGGTCGCCCCCGGCATGGCCGTCGCGGCCGTGGCGGTGATGGTCGTCGGCGCGCTCCTGCTGCTCCCGGTCCTGCGGCGCGCCCGCCGGATCGGCGAAGCCCTGACGGCAGGGCAGCTGACGATGGCCGACGCGGCCGCGCGCTTCCTGGGCGGACTGAAGCTGGCCTTCGCCCAGAACCTGCAGGCGCGCTTCGTGGCGGCCTTCGAGGCCGACGCGGACGCGCTCGTCGACCGACAGCTCGCCTTCGCGCGCCAGCAGAGCAACCTGCGGCTGGTCACCGCCGCCGCCACCGCCCTGACAGGGGTCGTCGTCCTGGCAGCCGGCGTATGGTCGGGGACGGACGGACCGACGCTGATCGCAACGCTGCTGATCCTGTCCCGGATGAGCGGACCCGCCGCGCAGCTGCAGCAGGGGGTCCAGCAGCTGGTCCACGCCCTGCCCGCCTACGGGGCGCTCCAGACCCTGACGGCGGACCTGGCGAGGAGCCCGTCGCCGCCCTCCGACGCCGGCATCGGGATTCCGGACGGTCCGGTGGTGGCGGCCGGCGTCGCCTACCGGCACGCCGATGGGCGACCCTGCCTGGACGGCGTCGACCTGGTGCTGCACCCCGGCGAAGCGGTCGGCCTGTGCGGGCCGTCCGGCGCCGGCAAGACGACCCTCGCGGACCTGCTGGCCGGTATTCTCGAGCCCCAGGAGGGCGCGATCAGCGCGGGCGGCGTGAGGCTGAAAGGGGCCGCCCGGACCGCCTGGCGGGACCAGGTCGCCTATGTCTCGCAGGATCCCTACCTGTTCCACGACACCCTGCGCCGGAACCTCGCCTGGGCCGCGCCGGGCGCGAGCGAGGCCGACCTCTGGACGGTCCTGGAAGCGGTCGGGGCGGACGACCTTGTCCGGCGCATGGACCTGGGTCTCGACACTCCCGTCGGCGAACGCGGCGCGCGGCTTTCGGGCGGCGAGCGCCAGCGGCTGGCCCTCGCCCGGGCGTTGCTGAGACGACCGCGGCTGCTCGTCCTCGACGAGGCGGGAAGCGCGCTCGACGTGAAATCGGAACAGGCCGTCCTCGCCCGCCTCATGGCGCTCGAGCCGCGGCCGACCCTGCTGATCATCGCCCATCGCGCCGAAAGCCTGGCCGTCTGCGACCGGATCCTGGCCCTGGAGGAAGGCCGGCTCGCGCCGTCGACCGACCCGACGCGCCGCGCGGCCGCGGAGCCGCCGGGCCCGTCCTGACTGCCGTTGATTTCCCTCAAGGGCGCCGCCGCCGTGTCAGGCGAGAAAGGTCGGCATGGACCAAAGCGCGCCAGCCCCCGTCTTCGAGGCCCGTGGCCTGACCAAGACCTACCGCTCCGGCGAGCTGGAGGTGCAGGCCCTCCGTGGGCTGGACCTCGACCTGTACTCCGGCGAGTTCGCGGTGTTCCTCGGGCCGTCCGGCAGCGGCAAGTCGACCCTGTTCAACATCCTCGGCGGCCTTGACCGCGCCACCAGCGGATCGGCGCGGTTCGAGGGCCTCGAACTGACGACCCTGAACGACGCGGCGCTCACCCGGTACCGGCGCCGCAACGTCGGATTCGTGTTCCAGTTCTACAATCTGGTGCCAAGCCTGACCGCCCGGGAGAACGTGGCGCTCGTCACCGAGATCGCCGACGCGCCCATGTCTCCGGACGAGGCGCTGGAGATGGTGGGCCTCACCGCCCGCGCCCATCACTTCCCGGCCCAGCTTTCCGGTGGCGAGCAGCAGCGGGTCGCCATCGCGCGCGCCATCGCCAAGCGGCCGAAGGTGCTGCTCTGCGACGAGCCGACCGGTGCGCTGGACCTCGCCACCGGGGTGCGGGTTCTTGAGGCGCTCGCCCTCATCAACGACACCCTCGGGGCCACCACCGCCGTCATCACCCACAACACCTCGATCCGGGAGATGGCGCACAGGGTGCTCTACTTCGGGGACGGCCGGGTCAGCCGGGTCGAGACCAACGCCCGCCGCAAGTCGCCCGCAGAGCTTTCGTGGTGAGCGTGCTCGACCGGAAACTCGTCCGCGACCTGCGCCGTCTCTGGGCGCAGGCGCTGGCGATCGCGCTGGTGATGGCCTCCGGCGTCGCGACCCTGGTGATCGGCGACGGGGCCTACAGGTCGATCAGCGAAACCCGGGCGGCCTATTATGACCGGGGCGCCTTCGCCGACGTCTTCGCCCAGGCGCGGCGCGCGCCGGAGGGCCTCGCTCGCGAGATCGGCGCGCTCCCCGGGGTCTCGATCGCCGAGACGCGCATCTTGCACGGGGCCCTGCTCGACCTGCCGGGGGTGATGGAGCCGGCTTCGGCGGCCCTGGTGTCCATCCCGGAGGGGCGCCAGCCGCGCCTCAACCGGCTCACGCTGCGCTCCGGCCGGCTTCCGGATCCCGGCAAGGCCGACGAGGCCGTCATCAGCGAGGCCTTCGCGACCGCGCACGGCTTTCGCAGCGGCGACCGGTTCGAGGTGATCATGAACGGCCGGGAACGCACCTTGCGGGTCGTCGGCGTCGCCCTGTCGCCCGAGTATGTCTACGCCATGGGTCCGGGCGACATCGTCCCCGACGACCGGCGGTTCGGGATCGTCTGGATGCCCCGCGAGACGCTGGAGGCCGCCTTCGACCTCGAGGGCGCCTTCAACAATGTCTCGCTGAAGCTCTGGCCCGGAGCCAACGAGGCAGAGGTGATCCGCCGGCTGGACGACCTGCTGGCGCCCTATGGCGGCTCCGGCGCGTACGGCCGCAAGGACCACGCCTCGAACAGCTACCTCGACAACGAGCTGCAGCAGCTCGACGCCATGCGCCGCGTGCTGCCGCCGATCTTCCTGATCGTGTCGGCCTTCCTGATCAACATGACCCTGACGCGCCTTCTGACGCTGGAGCGGGAGCAGATCGGGCTGTTCAAGGCGTTGGGCTACAGCGCCCTGCCGATCGGCTGGCACTATGTGAAGCTGGCGCTGCTGATCTCGGCCGTGGGCATCGCCATCGGCCTCGCCGCCGGGCTGTGGCTCGGCCACGGGACGACCCGGCTCTACACCGAGTTCTTCCACTTCCCTTTCCTGGTGTTCGTGCAGGATCCCCGCATGTACCTGTGGGCGGTGCTGACGGGGGCCGGCGCGGCGGTGCTCGGCGCGGCGCGGGCGGTCTGGTCGATCACGCGGCTGGCGCCGGCCGCGGCCATGGCGCCGGCGCCGCCGCCGAGCTTCTCGCATTCGCCGCTTGAGCACCTGGTCGCGCCCGTGGCCCGCTCGCAGCTCAGCATGATGGCGCTCCGGCGCCTGATCCGGTGGCCTCTGCGATCGGTGCTCACCGCGCTGGGGCTGGGCCTCGCCATCGCGCTCCTGGTCGGCTCGCTGTTCACCCTCGACTCGCTGGAGGAGATGATCGACGTCACCTTCAACCGGGCCGACCGGCAGAACGCGACGCTCGTGTTCTTCGAGCCGCGCGGACCCGCGGTGCTCGACGACGTGCGGCACATGCCGGGGGTCCTGCGCGCCGAGCCCTACCGCGCCGCGCCGGTGCGGTTGCGGAGCGGCCCGGTCAGCCGGCGCACGGTGGTGGTCGCCAAGGCGCCCGACGGAGACCTGAGCCGGGCGCTGGACGCCGCCAGTCGTGCAGTCGACGTGCCTGAATCGGGCATCGTGCTCAGCGCCAAGCTCGCCGACATCCTTCGCGCCGGGCCGGGCGACATCATCGACGTCGAGGTGCTGGAGGGCGAACGGCGGTCTGCCCGCCTCCGGGTCTCGGCGGTCGTCGAAAGCTACATGGGGCTGTCGACCTACATGCACCCGGAGGCGCTGGCCCGGTTGCTCGGCGAGGGGCCGCGGGTGTCCGGCGCCTATGTGCGCTACGATACCGCCCGCGCACGGGACTTCTTCGCGGCGGTGAAGGCCAGTCCGGCGATCGGCGCGCTGCAACTCCAGGGACGCGCATTGCAGCAGTTCCGGGCCACGATGGCGCAGAACATCAATGTCATGATGGCGACCTACCTGGGGCTGGCCATGACCGTCGCCTTCGGCGTCATCTACAACAGCGCGCGGATCCAGCTGTCGGAAAGCGCGCGGGAACTGGCAAGCCTGCGCGTGCTCGGCTTCACGGCGGGCGAGACCTCGCGCGTGTTGCTCATGGAACTGGGCATACTCGTCGCCCTGTCCGTCCCCCTCGGCTGGGCGCTGGGCTACGGCCTGGCCGCGACCATGGTCGAGGCTTTCGACAGCGAACTGTTCCGCATTCCGCTTATCGTTTCCCCGAAGACCTACGCCCGCGCCGCCCTGGTCGCCCTCGGCGCCGCCGCGATTTCGGCGCTGATCATCCGCGAACGGATCGACAGGCTGGATCTCGTCGCCGTGCTCAAGACCCGAGACTGACCATGAAGCTCCCCTCCCCGCGCATCATCCTGGCCCTCGTCCTCTCCGGGCTCGCGGTCGGCGTGCTCGTCTGGATGCTGCGGCCCCAGCCCACGCCGGTCGAGATCGTGAGGGTGACACGGGGGCCGCTTTCGACCTGGGTCGCCGAACAGGGCCGGACCCGGGTGCGCGAGGTCTACGTCGTCTCCGCCCCGCTGACCGGCAAGACGGTGCGCGTCACGCTGCACGCCGGCGACCGGGTCAAGGCCGGCGACACCGTCGCCCTGATCCGTCCGGCGGATCCGCCGCTGATCGACGCGCGGTCCGAGCGGGAAGTGCGGGCGTCGGTCGACGCCGCCGAAGCGGCGGTGCAACTGGCGCGGGCCGAACTCCGGCGCGCCGAGGCGCAGGCGACCTACGCCGAGGCCGAGTTGCGCCGAGGGCAGACTCTCAACGCGCAGGGCGTGATTGCCGCCCAGGCCCTTGACCAGAGGCGGCTCGCGCACGAGACGGCCAGGGCCGCGGTGGCCGAGGCCCGCGCCGCCGTCGCCGTGCGCCAGCGCGAACGCGACAGCCTTCGCAGCCGACTCGCCCGTCCTGCAGACTCGGACCAGGGGACCATCGCCGTCCGCGCGCCGGTCGGCGGCAGGGTCCTGCGGGTCGACCGCGAGAGCGAACAGGTGGTGCAGGCCGGGCAGCCCATCCTCCAGATCGGGGATCCGGCCGACATCGACGTGATCGTGGAACTGCTGTCCACCGACGCCGTGGAGGTGAAGCCCGGCGCGGACGCCGCCATAGAAGGCTGGGGCGGCCAGCCCTTGCAGGCGCGCGTGCGCCGGGTCGAGCCGGCCGGATTCACCAAGGTATCCGCCCTCGGGGTCGAGGAGCAGCGGGTGCTGACCTACCTCGACTTCGCCACGCCGGCGCAGGCGGCCGCCCTTGGCCACGACTACCGGGTCACCGCCCGCATCGTCACCTGGTCGGCGCCGAGCGTGGTGAGGGTTCCGGCCAGCGCCCTGTTCAGGCAGGGCGAGGACTGGGCCGTCTACCGCGTCGCGCGCGGCCGGGCCGAACTGGTCAGGGTGAAGGTCGGGCGCCGCAACGAGGACTTCGCGGAGGTGCAGGAGGGTCTGGGCGAGGGCGACAGCGTCGTCGCCTATCCCGGTGACCGGCTGAAGGACGGCGTCAGCGTCAGGGCGACGCCCCGCTGACTTTGTTCAGGTGCGCCGAAGCGCCTCCGCCAGGATGCCGGCCAGGGGCGCCGCGTCTTCCCCGCGCACGACCGAGTCCGTCGAGACGAGCCGCCGCACGCCGACGGTCTCGAGACGGCGGCGCAGGTCCTCCCCGAACAGGGCGTGGGTGACGGCGACCTCGATCGAGGCCGCGCCCGCCTCGCGGAGCATCCCGGCGACGGCGACCAGGGTGGACCCGCTTGAGGCCACGTCATCGACGATGACGGCGCGACGGCCGCGGGCGGCGCCGAGCTCCGCTCCGGCGAAGGTCACGCGGCGCGCGGCGTCGCGGCGCTTCTCCAGGACCAGGAGGTCCCCGCCGAGACTCTTGGCGATGCCGTCCGCCCAGGGCCGCGCCTCGCTGTCGGGGGCGACCACGAGGGGCGCATCGCCGCCGCCCAGCGCCGCCGCCAGGACCGGCGCCGCCGACAGGGACTCCGCGCTCACCCCCATCACGGTCGAGAGGTCGGCGGTGCGGTGAAGGTGCGCGTCCACCGTCAGCACACGATCGAAGGCCCGCCCGAGCAGAGGCAGCACGACATCGCGGCTGAGCGGCTCCCCGGGCGTGAACACCGTGTCCTGGCGCAGGTAGCAGAGATAGGGACAGACCAGCTCCAGCCTCTCCGCCCCGGCGCGGCGCGCGGCGTCGGCCGCCAGCAGCAGGGGAATGATCTTCTCGTTCGGCCGGTCCAGCGAGCGGTAGATCACTGCCCGCGGAGACGCCGCTTCTACCCGCGGGAGCACCTCGCCGTCGGGAAAGTCGTGCAGCTGGATGACGCCGAGCGTCGCTCCCAGCGCCGCCGCGAGGCGGCCGGCCGGGGCGGCTTCGTCCGCGAACGCCAGGACGATCACGGCGTCACCTGGAAGCCGGAGACCTCGTCGGCGGCGTCCCTCGCGAAGGCGAAGTCGGACGGATCGAGGCCGTAGATCCGGTACAGGGGGTCGCCGGCGCGGACGGGGTCGCCCTTCCGCCTGAGCAGTTCGAGCCCGGCTCCGGGGTCCGTCGGCGCGCCGGCGTAGCGCGCGATCCTGGCGATGCGCAGGCAGTCGATGGCCTCGACCCAGCCGCTGCGGCCAGCCAGCACTTCGTAGCAGAGCGGCGCGACTTCGTTGCGCAGCGGCGACGGTCCCTGGGCCTCGGCGATCGCCTCCAGTTTCGCCCGCGCGGCCCCGGACTCCAGCAGTTCGCGGGCCCGCTCCACGCCGCGACCGCCGGCGACCTCCGGATCAAACTCCAGGATACGGCCCGCCAGCATCAGCGCCTTGTCGCGCAGGTCCGCGGGACCGTCGGCGCGGTTGTGGAGC
This sequence comes from uncultured Caulobacter sp., assembly GCA_937991555.1. Classification (GTDB taxonomy): domain Bacteria; phylum Pseudomonadota; class Alphaproteobacteria; order Caulobacterales; family Caulobacteraceae; genus Caulobacter. The sequence goes on along the minus strand of CALKHU010000135.1, from coordinate 46,723 downwards.
ACCGCCAGCACGTCCCGCGCCTCCAGCACCGGCCCCACCCCGCGCCCTATGGGCTGGGAACCGTCCGTGGTCACGATGTCGATGCTCAGTCCGACGCGGGACCCGACGAACTCGAAGAGCTTGCGCAGCCGGAGAGCCGCCGAAGGATCCCGCAGCTTGGCGTAGGGTCCGACCGGGAGATCCATCACGATGTGGCTCGAACCGGCCGCCAGCTTCTTCGACAGGATGGAGGCGACCATCTGCTCCGGCGCGTCGATCGCCAGCGGACGCTCGACCGAGATCAGCACGTCGTCCGCCGGAGAGATGTCGACCCTGCCGCCCCAGACCAGGCAACCGCCGCAGCGGTCGACCACGTCGCGCATCTCGTCCTCCGACAGGGTGACTCGGCTGAGCACCTCCATGGTGTCGGCCGTGCCGGCCGGCGAGGTGATGGCGCGGGAAGAGGTCTTGGGAATCAGCAGACCGTGCGCGGCGACGATGGCGACCACGATGGGCGAGGTCCGGTTGCCCGGAATGCCGCCGATGCAGTGCTTGTCGACCACCACCGGGCGATCCCAGACCAGGCGCTGGCCGGCGTCGACCATCGCGCGGGTCAGGCCGAGCGTCTCGTCCGGCGTCATGAACGCGGCGCAGGCGATCAGGAAGGACGCGACCTCCACGTCCGAGTAGCGATGGGCGGCCAGGTCCTGGACGATCTCGTGCAAGGCCACGTCGCCGAGCGTTTCGCCGCGGACCTTGGCGCGGACGGCGTCCATGCTGGCGACCGGCGCGGCAGGCGTCACCTCGACCTTCGCGCCGGCTGAGGCCGCCAGGCGGCGGAAGGCGGGCTGGGTCAGGCCGATCTCGTCCGGCGCGACCGTGGCGGGGTCGTCGGCGATGACGATGTCGGCGAGAATGGCCCGCCCGTTCAGCCGCACCTCGACCTTGCGGGTGCCCCTCAGCCGCTCGGGCCGCACCGCCGTGCAGTTGCGGGCCAGCACCACCACGTTCTCGTGGAAGGTGTCGAGGCCGATCAGTTTCGCCTTCAGCAAGCTCTGCGCTCCGGTCGCCCCCGCGGCGGGCGTCTGGGGCTGACTATCAGGCGAGCGTCGCCGGCGCGACTTGACGTGGCGCAACTCCGGCTTCGACGGCGCCCCGTCTTCAGGAGAACGCGACCTGCATGCGGATGCCGAGATCCTCGCCCCGCTGGCGGATGGCCTCGTAGCAGGAGCAGGCGGCGGCGGCGAGCCTGGTCCGGTCGAGGACGCGGATCCGACCGCGTCCATAGCGGATGGCCCCGAGCGCCTTCAGATTCTGGGCGGCTTCATTGACGGTCGTCCGCTGGCCGCCGAGCAGGGCGGCGAGATGCTCCTGGGTCACCTGCACGGTGTCGCCCGGGGCGAGATCGAGGGCCATGAGCAGCCAGCGCGCCAGCCGCGCCTGCATGCGATGCGCGCCATTGCAGGCGGCGATCTGCGCCGCCTGGTCCTGGTAGAACTGGGTGAGATCGAGCAGCCTGCCGAGAAAGCTCGCGCTCGACGCCTGGAGCTCGCGGATCAGCGGCGCCGGCGCGGTCCACGCCCTGCCGGGCGCGCGGACGGCGACCTGCCAGCCGCAGGGCTTGTTGGTCATGATCGGCGCGAGGCCGGCGAGGCCCTCGTGACCCACCATCGAGACCTCGATGGACGCGCCGTCGCCGAGGTAGATGACGTTGGCCAGCTGGGCGTCGACGGGAAAGACCGCGACGGTGACCGGCGCCTCCTGCTCGATCAGCACCGCGCCCGCCCGCAGCGCCGCCTCCCGGAGGTGGGGCCGCAGCACCGCATGGTCGGCGGGCGCGAGGCTGTCGAGGAAATGGTTTCCGGACGCAAGGGCCATGGGACCCTAACGCCGGGCCGCCGCCGTGGCTCCGCCTCCGGGCGGCATGCGCTCCGCTAGGCCCCCAGCGCGGCCGCGCCCCGGACCGGAATGCGGAAGAAGACCCCGCCCCTGTCCGTCGGCGGCGGCAGGGCGCCGGCGCGGATGTTGACCTGCAGCGAGGGCAGGATCAGCACCGGCGGCGCCAGGGTGGCGTCCCGGGCCTGACGGAGCGCGACGAAGTCGGCTTCGCCCATGCCGTCGTGGACGTGGACGTTGTCGCGTCGTTGCTCCGCCACCGTGGTCTCCCAGGCATAGGCGTCTCGCCCCTGGGGCAGATAGTCGTGACCGACGAGGATGCGGGTGGTCGCGGGCAACGACAGGATCCGCCGGATCGAGCGGTAGAGCGCCCTCGCGTCACCGCCCGGAAAGTCGGTCCGCGCCGTGCCGTAGTCCGGCATGAACAGGGTGTCGCCGACGAAGGCCATGTCGTCGATGACGTAGGTGACGCAGGCCGCGGTATGGCCGGGCGTGTGCATCACCGCGACCTTGCGCTCGCCGAGCGGCAGGATGTCGCCGTCCCGCACCAGCACATCGAAGGCCGAACCATCCGGCGTGACGTCGTCGGCTTCGAACACCGGCGCGAAGTGCGCCTGCACCGCCGTGATGTGTTCGCCGATGACCACCTTCGCGCCCGTGCGGCGGCGAATGTAGTCGGCCGCCGAAAGGTGATCGGCGTGGGCGTGGGTCTCGAGCACATAGGCGAGGCGCAGGTCGCGCTCGGCGACGGCGTCCAGAAGTCCGTCGGCGAAGGCGGTCGAAACGACGCCGCCCTTCGGCTCATAGTCGAGGACGGGATCGATCAGGGCCGCCTGACGGCTCGCCGGATCCCAGACGAGATACGTCACGGTCGAGGTGGCGGCATGGAAGAAGGCGACGGGTTGGTCGGTCATGGGGCATCTCCTTGACGCCAATATATTCGCTCTTTCTAATTTAACAAGATTGAATATAATGCCCGCCATGAACGCCGGATCGATCGACATCGGGCACGTCCAGGAAAACGCGCAGGACGCGGCGGACCTGCTGCGCCTGCTCGCCAATCCTCACCGCCTGCAGGTCCTGTGCGCCCTGCGCGGCGGCGAGGCGTCCGTGGGAGAAATGGCCGACCATATCGGCCTCTCCCAGTCGGCGCTGTCGCAGCATCTGGCGAAGATGCGCGCTGACCGGATCGTCGCCACGCGCCGCGATGGCCAGACCATCTTCTATCGCATCGCCGACCCGGACGTGCTGGTCCTCGTCGGCGCCCTCGCCGAGGTCATGGAGCGGCGACGCGCCGCCGGGAGCGTCCGATGATCCTGTCACCCGAATCCGCCGCCCTGGCGATCGCCAGCGGCGCGGTGGTCGGCCTTCTGCTCTCCGTCTTCGGGGGAGGCGGCTCGGTGCTGGCGACCCCGCTGCTGATCTACCTCGTGGGCGTCACCGACCCGCACGTCGCGATCGGAACGTCCGCCGCGGCCGTCGCCGTCAATGCGCTGACGGGACTGGCCGGCCACGCGCGCGCGGGCCGCGTGAAGTGGCCCTGCGCCCTGGTCTTCGCGGCGGCGGGCCTCGTCGGATCGCTGGTCGGCTCCACGATCGCCAAGCAGATCGACGGGCAGGTGCTGCTGGTCTTCTTCGCGGGCGCGATGGCCGCCATCGCGCTGTCGATGCTGCGCGGCGCCGGGGAGGCGGGCGATGCCGACGTCCGCATCGACGCGCGGCGGACCCTGAAGCTGGCCCCGCTCGGGCTCGCCACCGGTCTCGCCGCCGGCTTCTTCGGCATCGGCGGCGGATTCCTGATCGTCCCGGGCCTGATGGCGGCGACCGGGATGAGCCTCGCCAACGCCGCCGCCTCGTCGCTGGTCTCCGTGGCGCTCTTCGGCGCCGCCACCGCCTCGAACTACGCCTTCACCGGCCAGGTGAACTGGCCGGTCGCCGGACTCTTCGTTCTCGGCGGCCTGGCCGGCGGCGTCGTCGGCATGCGGATCGCGCGACGGCTCGCCGGCCGCACGGTCCTGGCGCGACGGCTGTTCGCGGGCCTCATCCTGGTGGTCGCAGCCTACGTCGCCTGGCGGGGGCTGGCCGGCTGACCCTCAGCGCTTCGGCCCGCGGTAGATCTCGCAGAGGGTGTCGATGACCCGGGCCGCGGCGGGATCGGTGAGGCGGTAGTAGATCGTCTGGGCCTCGCGCCGGGTGGCGACGACGCCCTCGGCCCGCAGCTTCGCCAGATGCTGCGAGGCCGCCGACTGGGCCAGCCCGACGTAGTCCGCCAGATCCCCGACCGAGCATTCGCCCTCGATCAGACGGCACAGCAGGATCAGCCGCTGCTCGTTGGCGAGCAGCTTCATCAGCCGCGTCGCTGCGGCTGCACTGGCCTCGAGTTCGCCGAGTTCGTCTGCGGCGGGCCTCGCTATGGACGTCTTGCTGATCATCGCCCGCCAATATGGCGACCGGCGCTCCGCCCCACAACGGCGTGGGGCCGCGTCATCCGGCCGCCGCCTCCCGTTCGGGCCGGCCGTCGTCGCGCAGGACCACGTAGATGGCCGGGATGACCAGCACGGTGAGCAGCGTGGAGGACGCCAGCCCGAACAGCAGCGAGATCGCCAGACCCTGGAAGATCGGGTCGAAGAGGATCACCGCGGCGCCGATCATCGCCGCCAGGGCGGTCAGCAGGATCGGCTTGAACCGGATGGCCCCCGCTTCCAGCAGCACCGCCCGCAGCGGCCGGCCGGCGCCCTGGCTGTGCCGGATGAAGTCCACGAGCAGGATCGAGTTGCGGACGATGATGCCGGCGAGGGCGATGAAGCCGATCATCGATGTCGCTGTGAACGGCGCCCTGAACAGCATGTGCCCGATGACGATGCCGACCAGGGTCAGCGGTATCGGGGTCAGGATCACGAGCGGCAGCTTGAAGCTGCCGAACTGCATGACCACCAGCACGTAGATGCCGAGCAGGGCCACGCCGAACGCCGCGCCCATGTCGCGGAAGGTCACCCAGGTGATCTCCCATTCGCCGTCCCACAGGATCGTCGTGCGGGACTCGTCGCTGGGCTGGCCGTTCAGGCGGATCTCCGGCGGACCGCCCGCGCCCCAGTCGGCGTCGCGGACCGCCTTGTCCACGGCGAGCATGCCGTAGATCGGCGCCTCGTACTGACCGGCGAGCTCGGCCAGGACCATGTCGACGTCGCGACCGTCGCGGCGGAAGATCTGCGTCGAACCGGCCTCCTGAGAGGCGGTGGCCAGCTCGCCCAGGGTGACCAGACGGCGCACGCCGCCCTCGCCTCCGACAGCGACGGGAGTCGAGGCCATGGTCTCGCTCCAGGTCCGGCCCGACTGCGGCAGGCGGACCGTGATGGGCGTCGGGTAGCGACCTTCGCCGCGATGGGCGTAGCCGACGGTCTGGCCGCCGAGCACGGCGCCGATCGAGTCGAGCACCTGCTGTTCGGAGGCGCCATAGCGTTCCAGCTGGGCGCGGTCCGGAACCAGCCGCAGGCGCGGACGAGGCTGGCCCCAGCTGTCGTCGATGTCGACGATGTAGGGAACCGAGGCGAACAGCGTCTTCAGGCGCTGCGCCGTGGCGCGCCGGGCCTCGGCGGTGGGCCCGTAGACCTCCGCCAGCAGGGTCGCCATGACCGGCGGCCCGGGCGGGGCCTCGACGACGCGCACGCTGGCGCCGGCCGGCAGCCTGAGAGCCTGCAGGCGACGCCGCAGGTCCAGCGCGATGGCATGGCTGCTGCGATCACGTTCGCTCTTGTGGCTCAGCATGACGGCGAGGTCGCCCTGCTCCGGCCTGGCGCGGAGATAGTAGTGCCGGACCAGGCCGTTGAAGTTGAACGGCGAGGCCGCGCCGGCGTAGCCGTCCACGGCCGTCACCTCCGGCAGGTCGCGGGCGATGGCGGCGGCGTCCTGCAGAACCCGCCCGGTGGTCTCCAGGGCGGCGCCCTCGGGCATGTCGACGACAACCTGCAGTTCCGACTTGTTGTCGAACGGCAGCAGCTTCACCGTCACGCCCTTGGTGGCGAACATGGCCATCGCCAGCAGGGTCGCGACGCCAACGGCGAGCAGGAAGGTCCAGGCCGAGCGCCGGGTCGCGATCACCCGGCCGGCGACGCGGCGATAGACAGCGCCCAGACGGCCCTCGCCGTGCTCGTGGCCATGCCCTTCGGCCAGCGTCCGGCGGGCGAAGCGCACCATCAGCCACGGAGCGATGACCATGGCGACGAAGAAGCTGAACACCATCGCCGCGGAGGCGTTGACCGGGATCGGCGCCATGTAGGGTCCCATCAGTCCCGACACGAACAGCATCGGCAACAGCGCCGCGACCACGGTCAGGGTGGCGATGATGGTCGGGTTGCCGACTTCCGCCACCGCCTCGACCGCGGCCTGCAGGCGCGGGCGGTCGTCCTTCATCGCCCAGTGACGGGCGATGTTCTCGATCACGACGATGGCGTCGTCGACGAGAATGCCGATCGAGAAGATCAGGGCGAACAGGCTGACCCGGTTGATGGTGTAGCCCATCAGGTTGGACGCGAAGAGCGTCAGCAGGATTGTGGTCGGGATGACGACGGCGGTGACCCCGGCCTCGCGCCAGCCGATCGCGAAGCCGATCAGGACCACGATGGAAACGGTGGCCAGCCCGAGGTGGAACAGGAGCTCGTTGGCCTTCTCGTTGGCGGTCTCGCCGTAGTCGCGGGTGACCGCGACGTTGAGGCCCTCGGGGATGAGACGGCCCTTCAGGCCCTCGACCCGTTCGAGGATCGCTTCGGAGACCTTGACGGCGTTGGCGCCCGGGCGCTTGGCGATCGCGAGGCTGACCGCCGGAGCCTGGCTCCAGCCGCCGCCCGTCTTCGCCCAGCGCCAGACCTGCGACTGCTGCTCGGTCGGGCCGCGGACCACATCGGCGACATCGCGGACCGCGACCGGCCGTCCCTGGGCGTCGGGAACGGTCAGGAGACCGATCTCGGTGGTGTCGGTGAGCGTGCGGCCGGCGACCACCGAGGTCGCGCCGCCGCCGTCGCGGATTGAGCCGGCCGGAAACGTGCGGTTCGCCTGCCGGATCGCCTCGATCAGCGCGCCCAGCGAAACGTCGCGCGCCGCCATGCGGGCGGGATCGGGCTGGACCCGGATCTCCTCCGGCCGCCCCCCGACGATGAAGGTGAGGCCGACGTCATCGACCTTTGCGACCTCGGACTGGAGGCGTTGGGCGACGGAATGAAGCGTCGCCTCGTCCCAGCGGCCGGCCTGCCCCTGATCGGGGGACAGCGTCAGCACCAGCACGGGAACGTCGTTGATTCCGCGCGCCTCGACGACGGGCTCCGGGATTCCGGCGGGGATGCGGCCGATGTTGGCGCGGATCTTCTCGTGCACCCGCACCACGGCGTCGTCCGGATCCGAACCGACCTTGAACCGGGCGACGACCATCACCTGGTCGTCCTCGACGAAGCTGTAGACGTGGTCGACGTCCGGGATCGCCTTGACGATGATCTCGAGCGGCTTGGCGACCAGCTCGGCCGCGTCGGGCGCGGCCAGACCCGGCGCGGCGACCATGACGTCCACCATGGGGACGCTGATCTGGGGTTCTTCCTCGCGCGGGATGCTGGCCAGGGCGAGCAGGCCCATGGCGATCGCGGCGATCAGGAAAAGCGGAGTCAGCGGCGACCGGATGGTCGCCGCGGTGAGCCGTCCGGAGAGCCCGAGCTTCACTTGCCCGCCTCCGGCAGGGCGATCGCATCCCCGGCGGCGAGGCCGGACAGGATCTCGATCTCGGCGGGGGTCGGTCCGGGCGCCGTCTGCACGGGACTGTCCGCCACCGAGCCGTCACGACGGATCAGACGCACGTAGTCGATGCCGAACCGCGTGACCACGTAGCGCCGCGGCAGCACGATCGCCTTGCGACGACCGATCTCCACCCGGGCCGCCAGGCGACGGCCGATCAGGTTGTCGGTCAGGCCCGGCACGGTGACGTCGGCGGTGACCAGGCCTGCGTCGACGGCCGGATACACCTGGGCGACCGAACCGGTCACCATGCCGCCGGCAGGGCCGTCGGGCCAGATCTGCACCGCCGCCCCGACGACCAGCGCACGCGCCTCGCCTTCGGGCAGGGTGATGCGGACGAGGATCGGTCCCGACGTCACCGTCGCGACGCTCTGTCCGGCGCCGACGACCGATCCGAGCGGCGTGTCCGCCTTGAGGATACGACCGGTGGCGGGAGCCAGGATCGCGCCCTGGGCGCCGACCTCTGCGCTGGCGGCGCGGCGCGCCCGGGCGGCGGCCAGGTTGCCCTCCGCGGCCTTGGCGGCGGCTTCAACCTGGTCCAGGCGAGCCTTGGCGTAGACGCCCTGGTCGTACAGGGTCTTCGTCCGCGCCAGGTCGGCCCGGGCCCGGGCCGCCTCGCCTGCGGCGGCGCTGACCAGGGCGTCGTAGGCCGACGTCTCCATGGCCAGCCTTGCGTCGGACACAACGGCGAGGAGCTGGCCCGCCTTGACCATGTCGCCTTCGCGGACCTTGAGAATACTCACCGTTCCGCCGATGCGGGCGCGCGCCTCGGCGAGGTCACGGGTGGTGATCTCGCCGGCGACCGGCTTCGTCTCGGGCACGACGCGCTCGACCACGGACAGCCGGCCGCTGACGGGCGCCGCCTTGACCTCGGTCTTCTCGGCCTCGCCGCCGCCACAGGCCGTCAGCGTCGCCGCCAGCACGGCGGGCAGCCACACGGTTCGCAGGATGTTCATCGGCCGCAACCCCTCGATAGCCGCTGTTACGCTCAGCCCGGATCCCGCAGCTGGCCGGTGGCCGCATTGATATCGATCAGAGGCAGCCCGGCGGCCGCCCAGGCCTGGATCCCGCCGGCCAGATGCTTGTCGACGTCAAACCCGGCGGCCTGGCAACGCGCCGCCGCCATGGCCGAGCGCTTTCCCGAGCCGCACTGGAGGATCACGTGCCGGGGGTTGGCTTCCGACAGCAGCGCCCTGGGGTCGAAGGTCGACAGCGGATGATTCACCGCGCCATGGATCCGCGCGACGGCGAACTCCGCCGGTTCCCGGACGTCGACGAGCAGGACCTCGCCCGCCTCCATCGCCTCGCGCAGTTGATCCGGCGCAATGTCAATGAGTTGGCCCGACATAGACTTGCCTCCAAGGAGCCCCAGGGCCCCAGTCAGTGACCGAAGAAAATTCATAATTGCGTATATGCGCATTTATGAATATGTAGTCAAGCGGAAGCGACAGGGCGGGCATGAACCCGCCCGACCAATGGAGGTCCCGAAGGGTCATGAACGGCAAACCCCACATCGTCGTCCTTGGCGCCGGCCTTGGCGGAACCATCGCCGCCTATGAAATCAAGGCGGCCGTCGGTAATCGCGCCACGATCACCGTCGTGGCCAGGGAGGACCGGTTCCACTTCACGCCGTCCAACCCCTGGGTCGCTGTCCGCTGGCGCAAGCGGAAGGCCATCGAAGTGCCGCTGGCGCCCGTGTTCGCGCGCAAGGGGATCGCCTTCACCGACGCCGGCGCGAAGCGGCTCGACCCGACCCGACGGCAGATCGAACTGAACGACGGCGGCACGGTGACCTACGACTACCTGGTGATCGCCACCGGTCCCGAGCTGGCCTTCGACGAAATTCCGGGCCTCGGGCCGCATGGCGGCTTCACCCAGTCCGTCTGCCACGTCGCCCACGCCGAGACCGCCGCCGACGCCTTCGACGCCCTTGCGGCCAATCCCGGTCCCGTCGTCGTCGGAGCCGTGCAGGGCGCGTCCTGCTTCGGGCCGGCCTATGAGTTCGCCCTGATCCTCGACACCGAGCTCCGCCGCCGAAAGGTGCGCGACCGGGTGCCGATGACCTTCGTCACGTCCGAGCCCTACATCGGCCACCTGGGCCTCGACGGCGTGGGCGACACCAAGGGCCTGCTGGAGAGCGAACTCCGGCAACGGCACATCAAGTGGATCGTCAACGCCCGCGTGAAGGAAGTCACCGAGGGCGGAATGGCCGTCGAGGAGGTGGCGCAGGACGGGTCTGTCGCCGCGAGCCATGACCTGCCGTTCCGGTACGCGATGATGCTCCCGGCCTTCCGGGGGGTCGAGGCCGTTCGCGGCATCGAGGGTCTGACCAATCCCCGCGGCTTCATCATCGTGGACAAGCACCAGCGCAATCCGACCTTCCCCGAGATCTACGCGGTCGGCGTCTGCGTCGCGATCCCCCCGATGGGACCGACCCCCGTCCCGGTCGGCGTGCCGAAGACCGGCTTCATGATCGAGAGCATGGTCACCGCCGTCGCCCACAACCTCGCCGAGGCGACTGCCGGCGCCGAACCGACGCACGAGGCGACGTGGAACGCGATCTGCCTCGCCGATTTCGGCGATGGCGGCGTGGCCTTCGTCGCCCAGCCGCAGATCCCGCCCCGCAACGTGAACTGGGCGGCGAGCGGCAAATGGGTTCACCTCGCTAAGGTCGCGTTCGAGAAGTACTTCCTGTCGAAGGTGAAGCGCGGCGAGAGCGAGCCCTTCTACGAGAAGCTCGCCCTGGACATCATCGGCGCGCGGAAGATCAAGGACTGATCGTCGCGCCGGTCACGCCGCCAGGCCCCTCCACGGCGACTGCGCCGCCCAAGCCCTTCGAGCCCCCGCGGGGGCTTCATTCCCGGAGCCGCAATCATGAACATCGACCGCGCCGTCTTCGCCTTCGCCGGCATTGTCGTGCTGGCGGGGATCGCCCTCAGCCTCACGGTGCATCCCTGGTGGATCGGCCTCGCCGCCTTCGCCGGCCTCAACATGCTGCAGGCGGCCTTCACCGGCTTCTGCCCGGCGGCGAAGGCGTTCAAGGCGATGGGACTCAAGCCCGGCAACGCCTTCCGCTGACCGGCCGCCGTTCGCTCTTCCTCAATGAGGGCGGGCGAGCGCGCAGTCGACGACGATCCGAAGCAGCCGCGCGTCCGGCGCCGCCCGGACGGTCGGGACGCCAGGGACCGCGCCGAGCGTGTCGGCGAAGCCGTCCGGCATCCTGTCCCCGAACAACAGCGCGCCCGCTTCGGGATGCTGCTCAAGCAGGTCCGCGAGCAGGTGCGGGCCGTTCTGTCCGGCGCCGTAGGTGAACGGGCAGGCGATGAGATCCACCGCCAGGTCCGCGGCCTCCGCAGCGGCGGCCGGGGCGCAGGCGTCCACCGTCCATCCCTGCTCGGCCAGAGCGCGAGCCAGCGCCGCCGCCCCGCCTTCGGTCAGGACCAGGGCGCGGCCCATCAGACGGCCACCCGCATCGGCGTCCAGAGCGCCTCGCGATAGGCGTCGAAGCAGCGTTCGCCGCAGCGAAGCCGCATCAGGGCGCCCTCGGCGATAAACCTCGCGCAGTCCGGATCCGCGGCGACCAACGGGCGGAGCACCTCGGCGTTCCAGGTCTCCGAATGTTTCACGTCGAGCGTGGCGTGCAGCGCGAAGTAGCGACGCTCCTTGCCGACGCCGAGCCGCTTGAGGCCGGAGGCGACATGGGCGGCGCGCCAGGGCGCGGTCAGCTCCACGGCGCCGAGGGCGCCCACCGCGTGATAGGCGTACCGCCGCGTCGTGGCGAAGGCCACCAGGGTGTTTCCCAGCGCCAGCGACGGCGCGAGGGCGCCCTCGATGGTCGGATTCAGGTCCAGCGCCCGGGCCAGACGATCCAGCATGGGGCCGTGCATGCCGGGCTCTCCGCCGTGCCCCATCTCGTCCCAGTAGTTGCGAGCCAGCTCCAGCTTGGCCCGGGTGGGCATCTTCACCTGCGTCATCGCCACCAGGTCGTCGAAGCCCGCCTCGCCGGCCACTTCCTGGAGGAGGAACCAGCGCATGTCCTCCAGGGTCGCCGCGTCGGCCAGCCACGGGAACAGCGGGTCGTTCTGGCCGGGACCGTTCTCCTTCAGCGCCTCGAACCAGGCGACGAACCCGTCCGGATCGTTCGGGGCGGCCTCTGCCCACTCAACCACCTCCAGGCGCATGGCTTCGATGAAGGCGCCCTCGAGCCGCCGCATCGCCGCCTCTTCGACCAGATCCGCGGCCCAGTGCGGGTGGGGTTTGCCGACCGCGAGCCGCTCGCGGTTCCATCGCGCCAGACGACGCTGGAAGGCCTCGCCGGCCCAAGCGTCGCCGTGATCGAAAATCTCGCTGGTCATCGCCGTCCTCTGAACTTGGAGGCTCCCTCTACGCGTCGACGGGCCGAAGAGTCCCTTATGTCCTGAACCGGACCCAGCGCTCCCAAGCCGTCGCCATGTCGGGTTCCGGACACGGCTCCGGGTCGAGGAACCCCCGCGCTCTGCTGCCGTTTCGAGCGGCGGAGCGGGGCGCCACACCCAGACAGGAAGACGTCGAATGTGCAGCCCCGCGCTGAAGTATCTCCGGTTCTCGATCGGCCCTGTCGAAGGCGGCTGGTCCTGGGTCGTCCGTGACCCGGAGGGGCGGGAGACGGCGCGAGGCCTCGTCCGCGAGCGCGCGGTCGCCGCCGCCCTGGTGTTGCGCGAGATCGCGCGGGTCAGCATGCCGGCGCAGGATGCGTGACCGGCTCTTGCGGCGGCGGATACGGCGACTAGATCAGCGCTAGGTTGTCAGGGAGGATGACATGGAAACTGTCTCCGTCGTGCCGGCCGGAAGCGGCTGGGCCGTTCGTTCGCCGGCGATCGCGAACGAGATGCTGTTCCGCAGCGGGGCGCGGGCCGAACGCGCGGCCCGCAGGCTGGCCGCCGCGCTCGCGGCCCGCGGCGACTACGTCGAGCTGCGAATTCATCTGAGAACGGGCGAACTGGCCGGGCGTTTCCTCTGCCCGCCGCCTTCGCCTGCGGCGGAGCCGGCGCCGGAGGCCCGTCCCGCCTCGGCCGCCTGACCGCCGGTCGGAGCTCAGACGGCGCGGGCGCCCAGCGCCTCGATCCGGCGAAGCCAGCTCCGGCGTCGCTCGAACGAACTCTCGACCGAGCCGATGACCGTGCTGGCGACCCGGAAGCCGGCCAGCCGCAGGATGCCTCTGGTCAGGCACTTGAGGCCGGCGCCGTCGAAGATCACGCTGAAGAAGGGCGCCGGCATCCCCATCGTGACCACAACCCGGGCGGTGCGGCCGCCGAGCAGGCCCATCTTGCCCGAGCCCGGTTTGCCGAGCGCGAAGCCGTAGCGGAACACCTGTTCGAGGAAGGCCTTCAGGGCGGCGGGCGGCGACCCGAGCCACAGCGGATAGACGATGACGACGTGGTCGGCCCACAGGATGTCGTCCTGCGCGGCCTTCGCGGCCTCGCCGGGATGGCCCATGAACTCGGCGGGCGAGGCGACCGGATCGAAGTTGAGGGTCCCGACATCGAGGCGGCGGATCTGGTGGCCGCCGCGGTCGGCGCCGCGCAGATAGGCGGCCGCCAGCGCCGTGCAGAACCGGTCGCCGGACGGGTCCGGATGGCCGTTGATGACCAGGACGCGACGCCGCATCAGACGCTCCTGGAGTGCCGGACGGCGGACGGGTCCAGATAGGCGTCGAACACGGCCGCGATCGAGCGCACGAGCGGCCGTCCGGCGTCGGTGACGATGATCCGGTCTCCATCCGCGACCGCCAGCCCGTCCTCGAAAAACGGCTTGAGCCGCTCAACGGCGTCGCCGAGGTCCGGGAGGTGCGTCATCGCCTGGCCGTGCCGGGCGCGGACCTCGCGCAGATCGACCGCAAGGTCGCACATGAGCCGCTCGATGATCTCGCCGCGAAGACGGTCCTCCGCCGTCAGGGCGACGCCCCGTGCGGTCGGCAGCCGGCCGGCGGCCACCGCTTCGCGCCAGAGCCGCTCCTGGGCCTGGTTCTGGACGAAGCCGTTCGGCAGACGGCTGATCGACGAGGCCCCCAGGCCGATGAGCACGGCGTTGGCGTCGGTCGTGTAGCCCTGGAAGTTGCGATGCAGGCGGTGCTCGGCCAGCGCTACCGCGAGCTCGTCGTCCGGCAGGGCGTAGTGATCGAGGCCGATACGGACATAGCCCTCGGCGGCCAGCCGCTCTGCCGCCGCCTCGCTCTGGTCGAAGCGCTCGGCCGGCCCCGGTAGGTCCGCCTCGCGGATCAGCTGCTGGTTGGCCTTCATCCACGGCACATGGGCGTAGCCGAACAGGGCGAGCCGTTCCGGCCTCAGGGTGAGCACCTGGTCGAGGGTGGCGACCACGTCGGCCACGCTCTGGGTCGGCAGGCCGTACATGAGGTCAAGGTTGACTGACAGCACGCCGGCTTCACGGAGCCAGCCCACCGCCGCCTTGATGACCTCGAACGACTCGATCCGGTTCACCGCCCGCTGGACGCGCGGCGACAGGTCCTGGACGCCCAGGCTGGCGCGGCTGAGCCCGTGGTAGGCCGCCGCCTGCACCCATTCGCGGGTCAGCACCTCCGGGTCGAGCTCAGCGGCTACCGAGGCGCCGGGCGAGAAGGCGAACACATGCCGCAGCGCCGAGAACAGCCGGGTGAGGTCGTCCCGCGACAGCATGTTCGGCGTCCCGCCGCCGAGATGGATCTCGCGGGCCCGCAACCGCCCCGGCAGGGCGGCCTCGACGAGCGCCATCTCCTCGATCAGTCCCGTCACGTAGTCGGACACCGGCTCGGCGCGGGTGGTCGCGCGGGTGTGGCAGCCGCAGTACCAGCACAGCCGCTTGCAGAAGGGGATGTGCAGATAGACCGAGACCGCCTGCGCCGGATCGAGGCTCGCCAGCCAGTCGGCGTGGACGGCGGCGTCGACCTCCGCGGAGAACTGCACGGCGGTGGGGTAGCTCGTGTAGCGCGGCGCGCGGCCGTCATAGCGGGCGATCAACGCGTCGCGGGACGGGGCGGGCGTCGTTATGGTGTTCAAGGGCGTCAGTTCCGATGGCAGGAAAGCGAGCGGCGTCGGGACTCTCTAGGCGGCCCGGCCCCTCCCCTTCCTTGACGCGGATCAATCCCGCACGATCACTCTTGATCCAGGTCAACGACCGGCAAGGCCCTGCCGCGAGACAAAAGTGACGCCTGCGTCATCTTTTCGAGCGGGATCAGGGAAGAAACACCATGCTGAATGTTCACCAGGTCGACGGGCCGCCGCGCGAGGTCCAGGTCTTCGACAATGAGCTGACCGACGTGCTGACGCCGGCCGATGTCGAGGTGATCCGCGAGATCTTCAAGACGCCGCTGACCGGCTCGTACAACTGGGACTATCACGACGCCAACGCGCGGATCAGGAAGCTGTACGAGCTCGGCAAGCGCTTCAACTGGGACGCCCAGATGGACGTCGACTGGGATGCGCCCTTCCCGAAGTCCGAGTTTCCCAACGATCCGGCCCAGAACGCCTTCGCCGGCCACCCCAAGTACGAGGCCCTGAGCGAGGAGCAGAAGCTGGAGTTCGCCTGGCGCAGCCATGCCCAGACGCTGTCGCAGTTCCTGCACGGCGAGCAGGGCGCGATGCTGGTCGCCAGCCAGCTGGTCAGCTGCGCCCCGACCTACGACGCGAAGCTCTACGCCTCGTCGCAGACCTTCGACGAGGCGCGGCACGTGGAGGTCTTCCACAAATACCTGAGCGAACGCTGCAAGCTGGTCTACCCGATCAACCCGAACCTCAAGCTGCTGCTCGACAAGGTCCTGACCGACGAGCGCTGGGACCTGAAGTTCATCGGCATGCAGGTGCTGATCGAGGGCCTGGCCCTGGCGGCCTTCCAGGCGATGACCCAGAGCACGCGCGATCCGCTGCTGCGGCAGATCCTGGAGCTGGTGATGCGCGACGAGGGCCGGCATGTGGCCTTCGGCGTCAACTACCTCGAGGACTGGATCCGCGCCCTGCCCGAGCACGAGATCGAGGAACGCGCGCAGTTCGCCTACGAGGCCTGCGTCATCATGCGTGAGCGGCTGTTCAGCGTGGACGTGCCGCAGGAGTACGGCTTCACGCTCGAGGAAGCCCGCGAGATCAACCACAACGCCCAGGCGGGCGGCGCCTTCCGCGACTTCCTGTTCGCCCGGATGATCCCGAACCTGAAGCGGATCGGCCTGCTCACCGAGGCGGTGCGTCCGAAGTTCGAGGCGCTCGGCGTCCTGCGCTTCGAGGATGACGTCCACGACGGCCTGATCGACTGGGCGACCCTCGAGAAGCCGCTGCCGGTCACGCCGCGCGCCATGGCGGCCGAATAGCCGGCCTCACGATCTTTCGTCCTCCGGCCTTGCCCCCGGTCAGCCCTGCTGACCGGGGGTCTCTTTTTTCGGGTCGCGGGAACAACGATTGATCCAGGTCAGCGATGCATCCGGAAGAGAGGCGCAAAAGACCCGTGTCAGGCGGTTGAAACCGCAGAAAGAACAAGGGGATAGACCATGAAAACTCTGCTCGGCGCGGCTGCCGCCATCGCCTTGCTCGCCGGCGCCTCGGCCGCCGGCGCCCAGGACTTCGAACCCAAGGCCGCGGGCACCTGGATGGTGAATTTCCGCGCGACCTCGGTCGCGCCGGATGAATCCGGTCCGATCAAGACCGCCGCGGGCGCGGCGACGGGGCTGTCGGCCTCGGTCAGCGACGACACCATCCCCAGCCTCGGCATCTCGTACTTCGTGACCGACAAGGTGGCCGTCGAGCTCATCCTCGGCACCTCCAAGCACGAGATCGACGCCGTCGGCGGCGTGGCCCCCGTGCGTGTCCACGAAACCTGGGTCCTGCCGCCGGTCGTGTCGGTCCAGTACCACCCGATGCCAGCCGCGCGCGTCAGCCCCTATGTGGGCGCCGGCCTGAACTACATGCTGTTCTACAGCGGCAGCGACAAGAACGGCTTCAAGGTCGATCTGGACGACGGCTTCGGCTACTCGCTGCAGGCTGGCGTGGACATCGCGGTGAAGGGCCCCTGGTCGGTCAACGTCGACGCCAAGAAGGTGTTCTTCGACACGGAAGCCAGCATCAACGGCGGCGCGCTGAAGGCCGACGTCGAACTGGATCCGTGGGTCGTCTCGGTCGGCCTCGGCCGGAAGTTCTAGACGGCGACGTCTCCGTCGGGATCGAGCCCGGCGAGCTCCAGGAGCTCGCCGGGTTTCTCGATTCTGAGACTGTGCATCGACAGCAGCCGGATCACCCCCCGCGTCTTCAGGCGGGTGGTGTTGCGGCTGACGGTCTCGGTCGTCAGGCCCAGGTAGTCGGCGATCTCCGCCCGCGTCATGGGCAGGTCGAGCAGCCGCCCATCGCCGCCGGCGCGCCGCGAGCGCTGCGAGAGGCCGACGAGGAAGGTCGCCAGCCGCTCCATGGCGGTCTTGCGCCCCAGCAGCAGCATCTGGTCGTGGGCGGCCTTCAGCTCGTGGGCCGCGCGGTCGAGCAGCGCGTGCTCCAGATCGGGCATCTCGCCCAGCAGCCGGCGGTAGTCGGTCTTGCGGAAGCGGCAGGCGCCGCCGCGGGTCAGCGCCTCTGCCGTGAAGGCGTAGCGGTCGCCGCTGGCCAGGCCCAGGAAGTCCCCCGCCGACAGGAACCCGACAATCTGCCGCCGGCCATCGGCGAGCAGCTTGTGGACCCGCACGTCGCCGGAGGTGATGTTGAACAGGCGGGTCGCCGCATCGCCCTCGCGCACGAGCACCTCGCCGGGCTCGAACACGACGTGGTCGGCGACCGCGTTCAGCTTGCGCAGCCCGTCGTCGCGCAGCACCGAGCAGACGCTGAGGCGGCGCGCCGAACAGGTCGCGCAGACATCCGGCGCTTCCGCACAGGGCATTGTCGAGTCGAGGGCGATCATGGGCAGGGCTCCGCGCGGTCTTGACGCAGGTCAACGATTCCGAGGGCGGCCACCGGCAGGATACTCGCCATGAGTGAGGCCATCTCCAGTATCACCGTCTCGAGGTTCGCGCTGACCGACGCCGACGCGGCATTCGGTCTGGCGAGACTGGCTTTCCCCGACCTTACGCCGGCGCGCTGGCGGCGGCTGGGCAAGCGCTGGGCCGCCGGCCGCGGCGGCGCGCTGCTGGCGCGCGACAAGGCCGGGCGCATCGTCGGCTTCGCGCCGTACGAGACGCGGTCGGACGTTGGTCCGGGGAAGGTTCTGTGGGTGGAGCGCGTCGTGGCGGTCTCGCTGGTCGACAGCGCGCCGACCGTGCGCGCGCTGGCCGACGGGCTGACGCGGGTCGCCCAGCAACTCGGATGCAAGCGGCTCAAGGTCGAGACGGGAGTCGCCGACCGTGCGCTGCGGACCGCCCTGTCGCGTGGGCCAGGCGCGGTCCTTTCGACGCTCGTCCAGGCCACGGTCTAGTCGCGCCCGCACTGCTGCAGAAGACGCAGGCCGCCGGCCAGGCTGATCACCGTCAGGGCCGCGGCGGGCAGGCACAGCGGGCAATGTCCGATCAGCCCCTGGGCCTCGCTGCAGATCGCGCCGTAGGCCCAGCGCGGCGCCTCGTTCCAGAGAACGGCGAACCACAGCACCAGCGCCCCCGCACCGCTGTGCAGCGTAATGGCTTCCAGGGGGGCCTTGGCGGTCAGGGCGCGGACGTTCATGGGCATCTCCATCGTGTGCGACGCAACATCCCGCGCCTCGCGGGCCGCGACCTTGATATGGATCAAGGCGACCCCTCTCCGCAGGCCGTAGCCCGGGCCCGACAACCGTGTGGGGACTGACGGGCCAATGAGCCAACTCGCCAAAACATCCGCCCCGACACCGGGAGGGTCAGCGCTGCTGGCCTCAACGGTGATCGGCGGCCTGCTATTCTTCTTCGCCGCCCTGTTCAGCGATGATCCGCTGTTCAGGTTTCAGGCGCTCATCTTCGTCGCCGCGGCGGTCATCGCCGGCTTCGCCCTGACGGCGGGCGTCAGCGGCAAGCTCTTCCGCGACGAACCGGACCGCTACATGGACGGCGTCGTCAAGGCGGGCGTCATCGCGACCATGTTCTGGGGCGCGGTGGGCATGCTCGTCGGGGTGGTGATCGCCGCCCAGCTGTCCTGGCCCGACCTGCTCTACTTCCCTGAGATCGGCTGGCTGAACTTCGGCCGGCTGCGCCCGCTGCACACCTCGGGGGTGATCTTCGCCTTCGGCGGCAACGCCCTGATCTGCACGTCCTTCTACGTCGTGCAGCGGACCTGCCGGGCGCGGCTGTTCGGCGGCATGCTCTCGTGGTTCGTGTTCTGGGGCTACCAGCTGTTCATCGTGCTGGCGGCCACCGGCTACCTGGCCGGGATCACCCAGTCGAAGGAGTACGCCGAGCCGGAATGGCTGGTCGACCTGTGGCTGACCATCGTCTGGGTCGCGTACCTGCTCGTCTTCCTGGGCACGATCTGGAAGCGCAAGGAACCCCACATCTACGTCGCCAACTGGTTCTACCTGGCGTTCATCGTGACCATCGCGCTGCTGCACGTGGTCAACAACCTCGCGCTGCCGGTCAGCCCGCTGCATCACCGCAGCTACTCGCTGTTCTCCGGCGTGCAGGACGCCCTCACCCAGTGGTGGTACGGCCACAACGCGGTCGGCTTCTTCCTGACCGCCGGCTTCCTGGCCATGATGTACTACTTCGTGCCCAAGCGCGTTGAGCGGCCGGTCTACAGCTACCGCCTGTCGATCGTGCACTTCTGGGCGCTGATCTTCATCTACATCTGGGCCGGCCCGCACCACCTGCACTACACGGCGCTGCCGCAGTGGGCGCAGACCCTGGGCATGACCTTCTCGATCATGCTGTGGATGCCCAGCTGGGGCGGCATGATCAACGGCCTGATGACCCTTTCGGGCGCGTGGGACAAGCTGCGCACCGACCCGGTCGTCCGGATGATGGTCGTTTCGATCGCCTTCTACGGCATGTCGACCTTCGAAGGCCCGGTGATGTCGATCCGGGCGGTCAACGCCCTCAGCCACTACACCGACTGGACCATCGGCCACGTGCATTCCGGCGCGCTCGGCTGGGTCGGCTTCATCAGCTTCGGCGCGATGTACTGCCTGGTGCCGTGGCTGTGGAAGAAGAACGGCCTGTACTCGAACCGCCTGGTCGAGTGGCACTTCTGGATCGCGACCACCGGGATCCTGCTCTACATCTGCGCGATGTGGGTCTCCGGCATCATGGAAGGCCTGATGTGGCGGGAATACACGCCCGAAGGCTTCCTCGCCTGGAGCTTCATCGAGACGGTCTCGGCCAAGCACATCGAGAACGTCATCCGCATGCTCGGCGGCCTGATGTACCTGTCCGGCATCCTGATCATGATCTTCAACCTGTGGCGCACGGTGAAGCTGCCGTCCGTCGAACGCACCGACGCGCTCAGCGCGCCGCTGCCGGCAGCCGCGTGAGGTCGGCGACATGTCACTCTGGAAACATCACGGCAAACTCGAGCGTCACTCGCTCCTGCTGATCATCGGCATCGTGGTCGTCGTCTCGATCGGCGGCCTCGTCGAGATCGCCCCGCTGTTCTGGCTGCAGAGCACGATCGAGAAGGTGGACGGGGTGCGCCCCTACACGCCGCTCGAGCTGGCGGGGCGCGATATCTACATCCGCGAGGGCTGCTACACCTGCCACTCGCAGATGATCCGCCCCCTGCGGGACGAGGTCGAACGCTACGGCCACTACAGCCTGGCGGCCGAGAGCATGTACGACCACCCCTTCCAGTGGGGCTCCAAGCGCACGGGTCCTGACCTGGCCCGGGTCGGCGGCAAGTACTCGGACACCTGGCACCGCGACCACCTGGTCGACCCGCGCTCGGTGGTGCCGGAATCGGTGATGCCGCCGTACGCCTTCCTCGCGAGCAAGGACCTGCCGGTCTCTGACATCCGCGCCAAGATGCAGGCCATGACCGCGCTCGGGGTGCCCTATACGCAGGACGCGCTCGACAACGCCGTCACCGACCTGCAGGCCCAGGCCGATCCGTTCTCCACGGACGCGGTCGCCCTCCGCAAGCGCTACGGCGCCAAGGTGGTGAACCGCGACTTCGACGGCGATCCCGACCGGATCACCGAGATGGACGCCCTCATCGCCTATCTGCAGATGCTCGGGACCATGGTGGACCTGCGCACCTACCAGGCGGCCGAACCGGCCAACCAACGCTAGGAGCGCGCCACATGACCTATGAAACCATCGCGCGCATCGCCCAGCAGGGAGGGCTGATCTACTTCGCCCTCATCTTCCTGGCCGGCTGCGCCTACGCCTTCTGGCCGGGCAATCGCGAAGCCTTCACCCGCGCCAAGCACCTCCCTCTCGCGGACGACGATCAATGAGCGAATCCCAACGCGAAAAGGACGCCGTCAGCGGCGTCGACACGACGGGCCACGAGTGGGACGGCATTCGTGAACTCGACAATCCCCTGCCCCGCTGGTGGCTGTGGGTGTTCTGGGCCACCGTGCTGTTCTCGGTCGGCTACTGGGTGGCCATGCCGGCCTGGCCCGGCGTCAAGAGCTACACCCAGGGCATGCTCGGCCAGTCCGATCGCCGCGCGGTGGCCACGGCCCTCGCGGACCTGAAGACCCAGCGCGGCGCCAGCGCCGCCAGGCTGACCAACGCCAGCCTGGAGCAGATCGAGAGCGATCCGGCCCTTCAGGCCTACGCCCTGTCGGTCGGCCAGTCGGTCTTCGGCGACAACTGCGCGACCTGCCACGGACCCGGCGGCGCCGGCGCCAAGGGCTACCCGAACCTGCGCGACGACGTCTGGCTCTGGGGCGGCAGCCTGCAGGACATCCAGACCACGCTGAAGCATGGCATCCGGTCCGGCGATCCTGACGCCCGCATGTCCCAGATGCCGGCCTTCGGCCGTGACGGCATGCTGGACGCCAGGCAGGTCTCGGACCTGACCGAGTTCGTCGTCGCCCTCTCCGGCCGTCAGGCCGACCGGGCGGCCGTCGGTCGCGCCGCGCAGACCTTCGTGGACCAGTGCTCGAGCTGCCACGGCGTCGACGGCAAGGGCCAGCAGGCCCTGGGCGCGCCGAACCTGACGGACGGCGACTGGCTCTACGGCTCTGACCGCGCTGCGATCTCGGCCCAGATCCACTATGGCCGCAACGGCGTCATGCCGGCCTGGGGCCAACGCTTCGACGAGGAGACCATCAAGGCCCTCGCCGTCTACATCCACGCCAACTCGGGTCAGTAACCGAAGTGACCGTCGTCATCGACCGCACCAAACGTCCCGCCGGCTCCCCGGAAGGCCAGGGTCCGGTCTCGGTCGCGGCCTCCGTCCGCAAGAAGGCGGATGGAGGCGGCGGCCTCTACAAGGCGCGCGTGCCGATCTATCCGAAGCTGGTCCATGGCCAGTGGCGGATGATCAAATGGGTGCTGCTGATCGCCACCCTGGCGGTCTACTACATCGTGCCCTGGCTGCGCTGGGATCGTCCCGGATCCCTGCCGGACCAGGCAGTGCTGGTCGATTTCGACGGTCGTCGGTTCTACTTCTTCTGGATCCAGCTCTGGCCCCAGGAGGTCTATTTCATCACCGGCCTGCTGGTGATGGCGGCCCTTGCGCTGTTCCTCACGACGGCGCTGTTCGGCCGGCTGTGGTGCGGCTACGCCTGCCCGCAGACGGTGTGGACAGACCTCTACATCGCCGTCGAGCGTCTGTTCGAGGGCGACCGCAACGCCCGCATGAAACTCGACGCGGCGCCGATGAGTCTGAACAAGCTCTGGCGCAAGACCGGCAAGCATCTGGTCTGGCTCGGCATCGCCTTCGGCACCGGCGGCGCCTGGATTTTCTACTTCCACGACGCGCCGACGCTGCTGCGGGATTTCTGGATCGGCCAGGGGCCGATGACCGCCTATGTGTCCTGCGCGATCCTCACGGCGACGACCTACATCTTCGCCGGCACGATGCGAGAGCAGGTCTGCACCTACATGTGCCCATGGCCGCGCATCCAGGGCGCCATGCTCGACAAGCACTCGCTGCAGGTCACCTACCGCCGCGACCGCGGCGAGCCGCGCGGGCCGCACAAGAAGAGCGAAAGCTGGGAAGGTCGCGGCGACTGCATCGACTGCAATCAGTGCGTCGTGGTCTGCCCGATGGGTATCGACATCCGCGACGGCGCCCAGCTGGAGTGCATCAACTGCGGCCTGTGCATCGACGCCTGCAACGAGGTGATGGCCAAGGTCGGCCGCCCCAAGGGCCTGATCTCTTACGACACCGACCACGCCGTGGCCTCGCGCGAGGCGGGCGAGCACAAGGGCCTTTACCGCTTCGTCCGGTCGCGCACGATCTACTACGCCGTGGCGCTGTCGCTGCTCAGCGGCATCATGCTCTGGGGCCTGACGCATCGCGGAACCGCCGAACTGCACGTCCTGCGTGATCGCAATCCCACGTTCATCCGCCTCAGCGACGGCGCGATCCGCAACGGCTACACGCTCAAGATCGCCAACCGCACCTTCGAGCCGAAGACGTACCGCGTCACGGCCGAGGGCCTCCGCGGCGACACCCTGAAGACGCCGGGCGAACCCGCATCCGGCGAAGCGCTGACGGTGCTCGTCCAACCCGACCAGGTCCGCGCCGTGCGGGTGTTCGTCACGGTGCCGCGGGACCAGATCTCCAGCGCCAATATGCCGGTCCGCTTCGTCGCCTCGACGACGGGCGAGACGGTCGAGGCCCGTTCCATCTTCCTGTCCGGCGAGGCCAACGCACGATGACCGCCGTCTCCCCGAAGCCGCCCTTCACCATCAAGGGCTGGCATGTTCTCGTCGCCCTGGTCCTGTTCTTCGGGATCGTGATCGTCACCGACGCGATCTTCATGGTCCTCGCCTACCGGACCTTCTCGGGCCAGGTCGCGACCAATCCCTATGAGGCGGGCCTCGCCTACAACCGTACGCTCCAGGACAAGGCGCGGCAGGACGCCCTCGGCTGGAGCGCCACCCTGACGGACACGGGCGGCGTGCTGCGGGTCACGATCGCCGACCGCGCTCAGCGTCCCGTCGAAGGCCTCAAGGTCACCGCGACGCTGGAACGTCCGGCGACCGAGCAGGGCCGTCGTTCAGTCGATCTGAAGGCCGTGGATCCCGGCGCCTACGCCGCGCCGATCACCCTCGACGGAGCCTGGGACGTGCGCGTCGTCGCCGTCGGCGCCGACGGCGCCCGCTTCACGGCCGAGCGCCGGCTGGTGCGGCGATGACCGCCACCGTCGCCCGGGACCTGTCGGCCTTCGTCGCGCGGGGCGACGACGATCACGGCCGGCTCGAGTTGCTGGTGCGCGGCGCCCGCTGCGGCGCCTGCCTCGCCAAGATCGAGAAGACGGCGCGGGAGACTCCCGGCGTCGGCGCAGCGCGGTTCAATCTGACCACGGGCAAGCTGGCCGTGACCTTCGCCGGACCGTCCGGCGACCCCGCCGCGGTGATCGACGCCCTCGATCGCGCCGGCTATCCCTCGACGCCGTTCGACCCGGCCAAGGCCATCCGCGAAGAAGACCGCGAGGGCCGCGCCCTGGCGCTGGCGCTCGGCGTCGCCGGCTTCGGGGCCGGCAATGTGATGATGTTCACAGTGCCGGTCTGGGCCGGCTTCTTCGGCCAGGAGCTGACGCCCGCCACGCGCGAGGTCATGTACTGGTTCGCGGCCATCGTCGCGACGCCCTGCTCGCTGTTCGCCGGCATGCCCTTCTTCCGGTCGGCGTGGGCCTCGCTGAAGCGTCGCCGGGCCAACATGGACGTGCCCATCTCGATCGGGGTGATCCTGACCCTGATCGTCAGCTTCTCCGAGACGATCCAGGACGGCGAGCACGCCTACTTCGACGCCGCGGTGATGCTGCTCTTCCTGCTGCTCATCGGCCGGTACCTGGACCACAAGCTGCGCGTCCGCGCCCGGGGCGCCGCCCGTGACCTGCTGGCGCTGCAGGCGCCGGTCGCGACGCGCATCGACGCCGACGGGATGGAACGGGTCGTGCCGATCGGCGACGTCGACGTCGGCGACGCCCTCGCGGTGATTCCCGGCGACCGCATCCCCGTCAACGCCCTCGTCGAACAGGGCGGGTCGGAACTGGACAACGCCCTGATCACCGGCGAGACCGCGCCGGTCCAGGTCGGGCCCGGGTCGGTCGTCCACGCCGGCGCGTTGAACCTGTCCGGCCGCCTGGTCCTCCGCGCCCAGGCGCGGTCCGAGGATTCCGCCGTCGCCGAGATCGCGCGCCTGATGGAGGCCGGAGCCCAGAGCAAGTCGCGCTACGTCCGCCTCGCGGACAAAGCCGCCGCGCTCTACGTGCCGGTCGTCCATACGCTCGCCCTGCTGGCCTTCGTCGGCGTCTGGGCCATCGGCCTGGGTCCGCGCGAGGCGCTGCTGCGCGCCGCGGCGGTCCTGATCGTCACCTGCCCCTGCGCCCTCGGCCTCGCTGTGCCGGCGGTACAGATCGTCGCCAGCGGACGGCTCTTCCGCCGGGGGATCCTGGTGAAGTCGGGCGCCGCTCTCGAGCGACTGGCCGAGGTCGACACGGTCGTCCTCGACAAGACCGGCGTGCTGACCGAGGGCCGACCCCGGCTGATCGACGCCCCCGCGTCCATCGTCGCTCTGGCGGCGCCGCTGGCGCGCGCCTCCCGCCACCCGCTGGCCCGCGCGCTGGTGGAGACCGCCGGCTGCGGCGACGTGGCTACGGAAGTGACAGAGGTCCCCGGCATGGGCGTCGAGGGGTTGATCGACGGCCGCCGCGCCAGGCTCGGCCGCGCCGCCTTCGTCGGCGTGGACTCCCGGCACGCCGGCGAGACGGAACTCTGGTTCGGGTTCGACGGCGATGTGAAGGTCCGGTTCGCCTTCGAGGACGCCGTCCGCGACGGCGCGGCCAGGGCCATCGCCGACCTCAAGGCGCTCGGCCTGACTGCGGAAGTGGTGTCGGGCGACGTCGCGGGTCCGGTCGAGCGGGCGGCCGCCGAGGTGGGCATCGCGCACTGGACCAGCGGCGTCACGCCCTTCGACAAGGCCACGCGGGTCGAGCAGCTGCAGGCCGCCGGCCGCCGCGTCCTGATGGTCGGAGACGGCCTCAACGACGCCGCCGCGCTGGCCAAGGCGCATGCCTCCATGGCCCCGGGCTCGGCGGTCGACGCCAGCCAGAACGCGGCTGACCTCGTCTTTTCGGGCGGCGATCTGGCGTCCCTGCCGGAAGCGGTGAGGGTCGCCCGCGCGGCGCGCCGCCGCGTGCTGGAGAACTTCACCTTCTCGGCGGCCTACAACATCGTCGCGGCCCCCGCCGCGATCCTCGGCCTCGTCAATCCGTTCGTGGCGGCCATCGCGATGTCCGGCTCGTCGCTGGTCGTCATCCTGAACGCGTTGCGGCTCGGGCTCGGGGAGAAGCGCCCATGACCATCCTCTACCTTCTGGCGCCTATCTCCGTGTTCCTCGGCTTCATGGGCCTGGTCGGCTTCTGGTGGACGCTCCGCTCAGGCCAGTACGAGGATCCCCAGGGCGATGCGGCCCGCATCCTCGACGACCACCTGCGCGAGGGACCGGCGTCCGACTGACGCCTTCACCCTTGACCCAGGTCAAAGCCCGCTCTGTTATCGCCGATAACATAAATCGAAGAACAACAGGGAGGACGGGCGGTGAGCACATCGACCCTCAAGGAACGGCCGGCCGCGTCGGCGGTGGAGCATTTTGACGTCCTGATCGTCGGGGCGGGCATATCGGGCGTCGGGGCCGCCTGGCACCTGACTCAGAACAGGCCGGACGACCGCTTCGTCGTTCTTGAGGCGCTGGAGAGCTTCGGCGGCACCTGGCTCACCCACAAGTATCCGGGCATCCGGTCCGACAGCGACCTCTACACCTTCGGCTACCGCTTCAAGCCGTGGGTGGGACCGCCGATCGCGACCGCCCAGGAAATCCTGACCTACATGGGCGAGGTGATCGAGGACAACGACCTCGGCCGTCACATCCGCTACGGACACAAGATCCTCAAGGCGACGTGGTCGAGCACCGACAATCGCTGGACGATCGAGGCCGTCAAGACCGCGACCGGCGCGCCCGTCACCTTCACCGCCAACTTCCTCTGGATGTGCCAGGGGTACTATCGGCACGACACCGGCTACACGCCGGAATGGGAGGGGATGGAGGACTACCAGGGCAAGATCATTCATCCGCAGACCTGGCCCGAAGACCTCGACTACAAGGACAAGACAGTCATCGTCATCGGCTCCGGTGCCACCGCCGCGACGGTCCTGCCCGCCATCGCCGACGATGCGAAGCACGTCACCCTGCTGCAGCGGTCGCCGACCTACTTCATCCCCGGCCGGAACGCCAACGAGCTGGCGGACATCCTGCGCGAGCTGAAGATCGACGAGACCTGGATCCACGAGATCGTCCGCCGCAAGCTGCTGCATGACCAGGCGCTGTTCACCGAGCGGGCGTTCAACGAGGCCGAGGCCGTGCGCGAGGAACTGCTCGCCGGCGTACGGGCCTTCCTCGGCGACGAGGCGGTCAAGCAACACTTCACCCCCAGCTACCGTCCCTGGCGCCAGCGCATCGCCTTCGTCCCCGACGGCGACCTGTTCCAGGCCGTCATCAAGGGCAAGGCCAGCGTCGTCACCGACGAGATCGAACGGTTCACCCCGGAAGGCATCCGGCTGAAGTCGGGCCGCGAGCTCAAGGCGGACATCATCGTCACGGCGACGGGCTTCAACCTCAGCGCCCTCGGCGACATCGACTTCGCCGTCGACGGCAAGCCGCTCGACTTCCACGACACCGTCACCTGGCGCGGCATGATGTTCACCGGCGTGCCGAACATGGTCTGGGTGATGGGCTACTTCCGCGCCAGCTGGACGCTGCGGGCCGATCTCGTCGCCGATTTCGTCTGCCGCCTGCTCGACCACATGCAGGCCCGTCAGGCGCACAAGGTCGAGGTCGCGCTGCGGCCGGAAGACAAGGACATGAAGATCCTCGACTGGATCGACGAGGAGAACTTCAATCCCGGCTACCTGCTGCGCGGCATGCACCTCTGGCCTCGCCGGGGCGACAAGCCGGAATGGCAGCACAGCCAGGACTACTGGACGGAGAAGGACGTCATCCCGACCATCGACCTCGACGATCCGCTGTTCCGGTACGCCTAGACGCCTCCGAACGGCCGGCGGCGCCTCCACGCTCGCGTGGAGGCGTTCGCGTCAGGCCCGCCTCTTGACCGACGTCGGGCGTCCGCGCTCGTGTTCGCCGGTGAGCGCATCCGGCCGCGGCGTCGAGGTGAATCGTGAGTGATCGTTCGTCATCCGGGCCCACGCCTGCGTTCGAGCCGGGAGAGACCTGCTGGCGCGTGGAGCGCGCTGACCGGGCGGGCTTCCTGGTCGACAACGAAGCCTGCTTTGCGGCGATCGCCGAAGCGCTCAGGTCGGCGACGCGGTCGATCTGGATTCTCGGCTGGGCGTTCGATCCGCGCACGCGGCTGGCGCCCGACGGCCGCGAGGGGCCCGACGACCCCGATGAAATCGGACGGCTTCTGATCGAGCTCGCAGCGGTCCGGCCGGAACTCGACATCCGCATCCTGGTCTGGCGGTCGGCGCTCGGAATCAACGGGTTCCAGGGCCTGCGGGGCCACAGGGCGAGGCGGGCGTTCGCCGGCAGCCGGGTAAGGTTCCGGGAAGCGTCGGATGTCCCCTTCGGGGCCAGCCACCACCAGAAGCTGGTGGTGATCGACGACAGGCTCGCGTTCTGCGGCGGCGGCGACTTCGTCACCAACAGGTGGGACACGACCGGGCACTTTCACGCCGACGGCAGACGCCTCCTGCCCGAACGCCGGCCGCATCCGCCGCGGCACGAGGTGACGATGATCGTCGAGGGTCCTGTCGCGAGCGCGCTGGGCGACCTGTTCGGCGAGCGATGGCGCAACGCCGGAGGGGACAGTCCGCCCCGCCCGACTGACGCCGTCGGAGCCCTCTGGCCTGTATCGGCCCGCATCGACATGTCCGCGGCGGACGTGGCCATCGCCAGGACCCAGCCGGCCTGGCGCGACCGGCCGCTGGTCGATGAGATCCGGCGGCTGACTCTCCGCTGCATCCGCCGCGCGCGGCGGACGATCTATCTCGAGAACCAGTACTTCACCTGCGCGAACGTCGCGGCGGCGCTCGCCGGGCGCCTGGGTGAAGCGGACGGTCCCGAGGTCGTGCTGATCGCGCCGCGTCATTCCCCCAACTGGTTCGACCGGCTGACCATGGACCACGCCCGAAATCCGCTGATCAGGCGACTTCGCGCAGCCGACCTTCACGGCCGCTTCCGGGCGCTGGCGCCCCGGACGTCGGGAGGGGCGCCCATCATCGTCCATTCCAAGGTCGGGATCTTCGACGATGAGATCGTCCGGATCGGCTCCGCCAACCTCAACAACCGCTCCGAGGGATTTGACACCGAGTGCGAACTCGCGGTCGAGGCCCGCACAGCCGTCGACCGTCGCAAGATCGGCGCCTTTCGCGACGCGTTGCTCGCGCACTATCTGGACGTCCCGACCGATCGCTTCGAACAGGCCGTCGCCCATGCGGGGGGCATCATCGGCGCGATAGACCGGCTGAACCTGTCGGAGCGCCTCGCCCCCCTGCCCCATGGCCCCGCGACCCTGTGGGAGAAGGTCGTGTCCGCGCATGACCTCGGCGATCCCCGGGACGCGCGGCAGAGCTGGCGGCTGCGATGGCGCGACCCGGCCTTTCCCGACCTCCCCGGAAAGCCCGGACCGCCCTGACGGCCTGCGCCGCCTAGAGCGCCGTGGCGCCGGGTCCTCCGCCGCGGTCCGGGGCGGGCGGCAGCTGCGCGCGCAGCACCTGGATGAGGGCCTCGCGCGATGCGTCGTCCGGCAGATGGTTGAGGGCGGCGTTGAGGTCCATGAGCAGGGCCGTGCGCTGGTTGTGCCAGTCAAGACGCGTCGGCGGCTGCGCAAGCCGGGCATGCCAGTCGTGCAGCGCCTCGACGGACCCCTTCCGCAACAGGAAGGTCTGGCCGAGGGACGGCGCGAAGCGGCGCGAGTCGGGGACCAGTCCCTTCAGGCGCTCTCCCATGGCCTCGAGCGCGGCCGGCTCGCCATGGGCCAGAAAAAGGGCGCCCGTGATCGGCGCGCGGCCCTGCGCCCAGGCTTCCAGCCCCTCGGCGTCGGCGTGTCCCGAATAGCCGTCGATGCTGCGGACCTGGGCCCGGACCTTGATCTCCTCGCCCTGGATCGTCACCCGCTTGGCGCCTTCGACGAGCAGGCGTCCGAGGGTGCCGGCCGCCTGGTAGCCGGTCAGCAGCACCGTGGCGTCGCTGCGCCAGAGCAGCCGCTTCAGGTGCCGGCGCACGCGCCCCGCGTCGCACATGCCGCTGGCGGCGATGATCACGTGCCAGCCCTTGAGCGATTCCAGCCGGTCGCTCTCGTCGGGGCGGCTCAGGAAGCGCAGACGCCCGGTAGGCCGCGCGACTTCGAACGGGTTGACGCCGCTGTCTGGATTCCAGCCGCGCTGGAGGAAGACCTCGGTCGCTTCAATGGCGAGCGGCGAATCGAGGAAGACGTCGCCGTCGGGCGCCGCGCCTTCGTCCATCATCGTCAGCAGGTCGACCAGCAGCTCCTGGGTGCGCTCCACGGCGAAGGCCGGCAGCAGCAGCGGCCCGCCGCGCGCGTGCGCCTCCGCCAGTTCCTTCGCCAGCATGGCCCGCCGGGCGATCGGATCCAGCGGCCCGCGGACGCGATCGCCGTAGGTGGACTCGAGGAAGAGGTGATCGACGCCGCTGGGGGCCTGCGGGTTGGCGACGAACTCGCTGCCCGGCCCGAGGTCGCCCGAGAACAACAGGGTCTGCACACTGTCGCCGTGCCCGACCCTGAGCAGGATCGAGGCGGCGCCGAGGATATGACCGGCCGGCCAGAACTCGGCCTCGATGTCCGGGGTCACGGCGACCGGCTCCCGCATCTTGACCCGCCGGAACTGCTCGATGACCGCCGCCCCGTCCTCGGCCGTGTAGATCGGTTCGACCGGATCGCGCCCGCGCCGCTGGCTGCGGCGGTTGCGATACCGCACCTCGGATTCCTGGATGCCGCCGGCGTCGGGCAGCATGACGCCGCACAGGTCCCGCGTCGCCGCCGTGGCGTAGATCGGCCCTTCGAACCCGGCCTTCATCAGTTTCGGCAGCAGGCCGGAATGGTCGATGTGCGCATGGGTCAGGACGACGGCGTCCACCGAGGCGGCGTCGAACGGGAACGGCTCATAGTTCAGCGCTTTCAGGGACTTCGGCCCCTGGAACATGCCGCAATCGACCAGCACCCGGCTATCGCCGGCCAGCACCTCGACACAGAAGCCGGTCACGCACTGGGCCGCGCCGTGGAACCTGACCTGAACGGCGCCCTGCGCCGTCACGCGTCGTGCCTGCGGATCATTCCGACGGCTGTCTCGATCCCCTGAAGATCGGCATGCACCCGATCCTTCGGCTCGCTGTGTCGCACGCGTGCGGCGACCGCCGGTGACAGGGCCTCGCGCAGCTGACCCAGCGCCCGCGGCGGGGCGATCAGCACGACGCCGTCGAAGGCGTCCTTCGTGGCGAGCTCGGCGATACGGCCGGCCACGGCGGACATGAAGCGCGCCTCGGCCTGGTCATGCGGCGCGACGCCGCCCACCGGATGCGATCCCGATCCGAACCGGTCGAACACGCGTCCCGGGGAGCCGCTGCCGGCATGATGAGGCTTCAGGCCTTCCGACCAGTCCACCCGTTCCCGCAGCGGACCACCCAGGCGCCGCTCCTCGAAAAACCTCGCCTGGCCGCCATCGGCGACCACCACCAGGGTGCGTTCATCCTGCAACATCACGTCCTCCTGGGGAGAAGATGCGCGGGTTCCGGCGAAAGAAACTGATCGAGATCAACACGCCCGATGAAAGGCCGCGTAGGCGTGGTGTCAGAGCACCCGTGGAAGAGGCAGTCCCTCATGAAATGCGCCGTCGTTCTGGCCCACCCGAAGGCGACGAGCTTCTGCGCCTCGCTGGCCAGGGCCTGCGTCGACAGCCTGACGGCGGCCGGCCATGCGGTCCTGCTGAGGGACCTCTATGCGATGGACTTCGATCCCCGGCTGCGGGCGGACGAGCTGCCGAGCGACAGCGGGTTCCGGCCCGCGCCGGACGTGGTGCGCGAGCGGGAACTGCTCGCCGAGGCCGACCTCTTCGTGTTCGTCTATCCGTTCTGGTTCAATGCCCCGCCGGCGATCCTGAAAGGCTACGTCGACCGGGTGTTCGGCATGAAGTTCGGTTACGCGGCCGATTTCGGCGGCTCCAAGCCTCTGCTCGTGGGACGGAAGCTGCTGACCTTCTCGACCTCGGGCGCGCCCGATCACTGGGTGAACTCGACCGGCGCGCTCAAGGCGCTGATGGCGGTGTTCGACAACCATGTGGCCGCCGTGTGCGGCCTGACGGTCGCCGACCATGTCCACTTCGGCGGGATCCACTCGCTGCTCGCCGATGAAGCGGCCGCGGACATGCTGGATCAGGTCAGGGCGCGAGTCGCCGAAGCGGCGGCGACTGCGACATCCTGTCCTACGTAGCAGCCCTTAAGGGCCGGGCCTTACGCATCGCTCCGGAATTTCGGCGATCGGCCTGACGCGTGACCTTGCGCGCATCGCAGAGGGAGACCGCGATGACCGCTCAAGCCCAGACCGCCTTCTCGAACGCATCCGCCGCCGCGGCCGCCATGGCCGAGCCCTGGGACAAGATCGGGGTTCGCATTCCGTACGCCGCCGGCGAGGAGATCTACGCCCAGGAGGAAGAGGCCGACATGGTCTACCGGGTGATCAGCGGCGCCGTGCGGACCACGCGTCTGCTGAGCGACGGCCGTCGCCAGATCGGGGACTTCTACTACCCGGGCGATCTGTTCGGGCTCGAGAGCGGCGACCATCACCGATTCTCGGCCGAGGCCCTCAACGACACCGTGATCCTGGTCATCAAGCGTTCGGCGCTCGCGCATTACGGCGAGGACGGCGCGAGGATCGAGCGCGCGCTCTGGGCCGCCACCGCCCAGGAACTGCGCCGCACGCAGGAACACCTCACCCTGCTTGGATGCAAGAGCGCCTGCGAGAAGGTCGCGGCCTTCCTCCTCGACGTCGCCGACCGGTCCAAGAAGGAGCTCATCGACCTGTCGATGGGCCGGCAGGATATCGCCGACTACCTCGGCATCACGATCGAGACGGTCTGCCGGATGCTGCGGCAACTCCAGGATGACGCCATCGTCGAGTTCCAGGGCGCCCGGCGCTTCCGCCTGCGCCACCGCGCGGCGCTCGCCCGCCTGGCCCCGGCCTAGGCGGTTTCCGCCGCGTCCATAGCCAGGACGGCTGCGCCCACGATGCGGCCCTCGCGCAGATCGCCGAGGGCCGTATTGGCGTCGGCGAGATCGTAGGTCCGGACCTCCGCCCTCACGCCCGCCGCCAGGGCGCGTGGAAAATAGTCCAACCCGTCGGCGCGCGTCAGATTGGCCACCGACAGAAGCCGGCGCTCCTCCCACAGCAAAGCGTACGGGAACGCCGGTATGTCGCTCATGTGGATGCCGGCGCAGACGACCGTTCCCCCCTTGTCGACCGCTTCCAGCGCGAGCGGCGCCAGGGCGCCGACGGGCGCGAAGATGATCGCCGCGTCCAGGCGGGCCGGCGGGCGGGCGGTCGACGGCCCCGCCCACCGGCAGCCCAGCCGCAGCGCCAGCTGCGCGGCGGCCTCATCGCCCGGAGACGTGAAGGCGTACACGGCCTGGCCCTCCGCGATCGCGAGCTGGGCCAGCAGATGGGCGGCGGCGCCGAAGCCGTAGAGGCCCAGACGCGTCACCGGCCGCGCCTCGCAGGCCTTTCGCCAGGCGCGAAAACCGATCAGGCCCGCGCAGAGCAGCGGCGCCGCCTCCGCGTCTCCGTATGCCTCCGGGATCGGGATGCAGAAGCGGGCGTCCGCCACGATCCGGTCCGCGTAGCCGCCGTCCCGGCTCCAGCCGGTGAACTCGGCCCGGTCGCAGAGGTTTTCGGCGCCGGATCGGCACCATCGGCATTCGCCGCAGGTCCAGGCCAGCCAGGGCACGCCGACCCGGTCGCCCGTCGTCAGGCCGGACACGCCCGCCCCCAGGCGCTCGACCCTGCCGACGACCTCATGCCCCGGCGCCACACAGGCCTTGCGCACAGGCAGGTCGCCGTCGACGACATGCAGGTCGGTCCGGCAGACGCCGCAGGCGAGGACCCGCAGCACCACCTCGCCGTTCCCGGGCTGAGGGTCGGGGCGATCGACGAGGCGGAGCGGCCGACCGGGGGCCTCCAGGACCATGGCGCGCATGCGGGTCTAACCCTCCCGGCGTTCAGGGCCGCGGATCATGACAGCCTTCGCTCGCGACCCTGACGGGAAGCGCGAACATGCTTTTGCCCGCGGCCGCTGCGCCGCCCCCTCCGGCGCCCGACCGCGGCAGACGGGCGAGCGCCGCGATCAGCTTCCGGTCCCAGCCGTAGGGGTCGTCGGCGAACCAGACGCCGCCAGATTCATCGACGCCGGCCGTGAAGTAGACGACCAGCACCGCCACGGGCCGGTCCAGTGTGACACGGCGCGTGGTTCCGGCATCGATCGCGGCATCGACGTCCGCCCCGGTCCAGCCCTGGTCGCCGAGCAGCAGCGTCGCCAGTTCGCGCGGCTTTTCCAGCCGCATGCAACCGTGGCTGAACAGGCGGTCCTCGCGCGCGAACAGGCTGCGCGAAGGGGTATCGTGCAGGTAGACGCCGAAGGGGCTGGGCATCTCGAACTTGACCTGGCCCAGGGCGTTGTTCGGCCCCGGAACCTGCCGCAGGCTGGTCCCCTCCCGGACGAAACCGCGCCGGGCGAGGACGCCGGGCGACCGGCGCTCCTGCGGCAGGAGCTCGCCGCGCGCGATGGACGAAGGGACGTGCCACGACGGATTGAGGGTCACCGCCTCGATCCTGGACGCCAGCATGGGAGTCCTGGTCGCCGGCTTGCCCACGATGGCGCGCATGGACAGCGCCACCTGTCCCTGGCGCAAGTACAGGACGTCCTGGCGGGCGATGTTCAGTTCGATCCTGTCGGCCGGCAGCGGTCTGGGCAGCCATCGCCAGCGTTCGAGGTTGGCGTCGATCTGCTGCAGGCGGCCGGACGCAGGAACGTCGAGGGCGCGGCGCGTCTCCCCGCCGAGGATGCCGTCTTCGGCCAGGCCATGCTGCCTCTGGAACTGCCGCAGGGCTGCTTCCAGACCGGCGTCGAAGGCGGTTTCCGCCTCCACCGGGCCGGCCTCGCCATAGCCCTCCATCGCGAGCCTGCGGCGCAACGCGGCGACAGCGGGGTGTGTGTCGCCTGGCCTTAGAGCGGGCGAGTCCGGCAGCGTCTCCCAGCCTCCGGCGTCGACCAGGGCCTGGTACCGGACCCGAACGGCGAGAAGGGCGCGGTAGGGCGGCGCCTGCGGCTCCAGCGCGTCGATCCAGGACGCGAGACCGCCCGCCGCCCGCGCCGCCTGGAGTTCCGCCCCCACGTCCCGGGCGGGGGGAGCGATCGACCAGTTCCGGTCAAGCCCGGGCGGCGACAGCCTGAGCCCCAGCGCGGCTTCCGCGTATCGTGCGACTTCGGCGAGCAGGGCGTCGTCCGGCGACTCGGCCGGCGCATGGCCCGTGAAGGCCCGCACCGCCGATACGGCCGCCACGCGGTCCGCCGGCGACAGAGGCGCAGCCGTCTGGCTTCCCGCCGGCTGGACCGCCAGGAACAGCATCAGAAGCCCGGCGCAGAGGCCGCCGCCTGCCGGCCGAAGTCCGCGGCGCACGCCCGATCGGGCGATCTGGTCCGGTGAGGTCCCGTTCATCGAACAATTCTGCGCCATTGGACATCGCGACAGTTTGTTCCAGATCAACTGGCTCACCAGGATCGCGCCATGCGAGTATCCTGCCGTGAGACGGGGGAGTTTCGGCCCATGAGCCTGAGCGGGCAACCGGGCATAGCGGGGTACATCCGGCGGCTGTTCCCGCGCGGCGTCCCATGGGGTTACGTCGCCGCGATCGGCGGTTCGGCCCTGGCGCTCGCGGTGCGCGTGTGGATCGAGCCGCTGATCGGCGATCGCGCGATCTTCATGCTCTACGTGCCGGTGTTGCTTCTGGCGTCCGGCCTCGGCGGCTGGCGGCCCGGGCTGCTGGCGGCGGGATTGTCCGTCGCCGGCTGCATCACGTTGACCGGCGATGGCTTCTGGCGACACCCCTCGAACCTGATCAACCTCGGCCTCTTCCTTGTCCTCTCGCCGATCATCGCCTCGGTGGGCGAGCGGCTTCGCCGGAGCGCCCGGGATACGGCCGCCCGCGAGGCCCACCTGCAGTCGATCCTGGACACGGTCCCGGAGGCGATGATCGTCATCGACTCCCACGGCGTCATGCGGTCCTTCAGCGCCGCGGCGACGCGGCTGTTCGGCTGGAGCGAGGTCGAGGCGGTCGGGCGCAATGTCAGCATGCTGATGCCGCAACCGTACCGGGTCGAGCATGACGGCTATCTCGACCGTTACATGACCACGGGCGAGCGGCGCATCATAGGCGTCGGCCGCATCGTGGTCGGCGAGCGCAAGGACGGCAGCACCTTTCCGATGGAGCTGGCGGTGGGCGAGGCCCTGGTCGGACCCGAGCGGTTCTTCACCGGCTTCGTGCGCGACCTGACGGAGCGGCGCGACCAGGAGCGGCGACTGCAGGAGCTTCAGGCCGAGCTCGTCCATGTCTCGCGGCTGACCGCCATGGGCGACATGGCGTCCTCGATCGCACACGAGCTGAACCAGCCGCTGCTGGCGATCGTCAGCTTCCTGCGGGGCGGCAAGGCGTTGCTGAAGCAGGAAGCGCCTGATCCGGAGAAGCTCGAGCGGGCGCTGGACCGCGCGGCCGAGCAGGCGCTTCGCGCCGGCGAGATCATCCAGCGTCTGCGCGAGTTCGTCGCCAAGGGCGAGACAGAACACACCGTCGAGGACCCCACCAAGCTTATGGAGGAGGCCAGCGCCCTGGCGCTTGTGGGGGCGCGCGAACGCGGCATGCGCGTCTCGATGCGTTTCGGCCGCAATCTGGGCCGGGTCGTCGTCGACAAGGTGCAGGTGCAGCAGGTAATCCTCAACCTGATCCGCAACGCCATCGAAGCCATGGACGGATCGGACGTCCGCGAGCTGGAGCTCGCCGTCGAGCAGTATGGCGAGGAGGCCGTGGCGATCATCGTTCGGGATACGGGCGCGGGAATCGAGCCACAGGTCGCGAGCCGCCTGTTCGAGCCCTTCTTCACCACCAAGGCCCAGGGAATGGGCGTGGGCCTGTCGATCTGCAGGACCATCATCGAGTCGCACGGCGGACGGATCTGGGCCGAGGGCAACGAGCGCGGCGGCGCCACGTTCAGCTTCACCCTGCCGCTGGCGGACCAGGAGGCGATCGATGGACGATAGGGTGCTCATCCATGTGATCGACGATGACGCCGCCGTCCGCGACGCGCTGGCCTTCCTCCTCGATGTGCACGGCTACGAGGTCGCCAGCTACGCCTCGGCGCCGGAGTTTCTCGCCGCCCTCCCCGGCCAGTCCATCCGCTGCATCGTCACCGATGTCCGCATGCCCCGGATGAGCGGGCTGGAGCTCGTTCGGGAGCTCAAGGCGCGCGGCGTGTCTGCGCCCGTGGTGGTGATGACGGGGCACGGCGACATTCCGCTGGCGGTCGAAGCCATGCGGGCCGGCGTCAGCGACTTCATCGAGAAGCCGTTCGACGACGCGGTGCTGCTGAAGGCCGTCTCCAATGCGCTGGCGTCCGCCGAGGCCGGCTCGACCGTCGGCGGCGACGAGGAGGCGAGACGGTTGATCGCCACGCTGTCGCCGCGGGAGCACGACGTCCTTCTGGGCGTCGTGGCCGGCAAGCAGAACAAGCTGATCGGCCACGAACTCGACATCAGTCCCCGGACCGTCGAGATCTACCGCGCCAACCTGATGACCAAGACCGGCGCGCGGACCGTGGCGGACCTTATGCGGCTCGCCTTCCGCGCGGGGCTCTGAAGCCGGTCATCGGCGCCGTCCGTCTCAGTGCGAGAGGAACACCGGCGTCGGAGGATCGGAGAGGATCGTTTCGGTGACGCCGCCGAGCACGAACTCCAGCATCCGGGCGTGGCCGTATCCGCCCATGACGAGGAGGTCGGCGCGCTCCCCCGCGTGCCTGGCGATCAGCGACGCCGCGGACTCGGACGCAGCGTCCAGAGTCACGGCGCCGGCGGTCACGCCATGCCGCGCAAGGTGACTTACGAGTTCGGCGACCGTGGCCGCGCCCGGCTTGGGCTTGTCCGACGTCACCGAGACGATGTCGACCGCGTCGGCGGCCGTCAGCAGCGGCATGGCGTCGGCGACGGCGCGCGCCGCTGATCGTGAACCGTCCCAGGCCACCGCGACACGCTTGAGGCCCCTGCCCGAGCGCTCTCCCGTGATCGGCAGCAGGACGACCGGCCGTCCGGCGCCGAAGAGCACCGCCTCGGCGATGCTGCGCTGGCCGTCGGCGTTGCTGGCCCGAGCGACCACCGCGACGTCGTGCGTCCGCGCCCTCCTCGCGACCTCTTCGGCCAGGAACTGGGCGTTGACGCGGATGACGGACGCTTCGTGCCTGAGACCGGCCGCCGTGGCGAGCTGGTCGAACCGCTCGAGCAATGCGTCGCTCTCCTTTCGGCACCGCAGTTCGAGCCCCTTGGCCATCTCGCTCAGGCCCAGCAGGCCTTCCGCGATGCTGTTGCTCCTGGCGGGCAGAGTGACCTGCGCGACCGCCGCCGTGACATTGGCGCCCAGCATCGAACAGAAGTCGATCAGGCCCGGCAGGGCCTCGATCGGCGTCGGATCGGGGTAGGTGTCGAGGTGAAGCAGGATATCCTGGTACATGGCGTCCTCGCCTGTGGAGTTTCGGTGAGACTGGCAGCCGGCGCCGGCTTCGGCGTTGACTTCGCTCAACGGGCGGCGCCCTAGGGACCGATTGCCGCCGGACAGGCCCGTGCGACAGCCACGCCCTTCAGGAACGCCCGCCGCAGCTGTCCTGCAAGGATCGCCCTGCGCAACGCCTTGTCCCGCGCGTCCGACCCCGAGAGGCGGCGGATGACGCCCCGGAACGGAACGTCCACCAGGCCGCCCACCGCACCGGACGCCAGGTCGTCGACGGCGTTGGATTTCGACTGCGGCGTCGCATCAACGTCCGGGCCGAGCACGCCGTCGAGAACGGCGATCTCGGCGCGTAAGCCGGCGCAGTCGACGGGTTCCGTCAGCGCATAGGGGGCGTCGGCCACAGCCGCCAGGACGGGATCGGGAGCACGCCGGACGATGCCGACGTCCCGCAGCGGTCCGGTCGCCGCTTCATCGATGGAGGACGAGCCCGATCCGGTCGTGGTCGTAACGCAGCCCGCCAGCATCAGGCAGGCCGCTGCGCCGGCGAGGGAACGAGCCGGGAAGCCGCCGTAGCGTTGACATCGATGCGTGGCGATCATTCCGGACCCAGATCATGGTCTTCGCGCCCGGCCCTTGATCTCGCTCAAGGCGGCGCACGCCGGACGGACAGACATTCCACGGTGGCAATCGCCGCCATGTCGTCCCCGGGGTTCGCCCTGGACCAGGAGTCGTCGCCATGAGTGACCAGCCGGCCCGCGTCCCCCGGCGCAGAAGGGTGCAGCTCCTCGTCGCTGCGGCCATCGTCCTGCTCGCCCTCGCGGTGGTCGGCGGCTGCCTCTACAGCCGTCCGGTTCCGCCGTGGGTCAGCCCGCCGCGAACGGCCGCGCCATGACCGACGCCTCGGCCGCCCCGGCCCCGCCGCGCGGCGGGGCGCGACGGATCCTGGTCCTCAATGGCCATCCCGATCCGGCGCCGACCCACCTGTGCGCCGCCCTCGCCGCCGCCTACGTCCGCGGGGCGCGCGCCGCCGGCCGAGAGGTGACGACGCTGGACGTCGGCGCGCTGGACTTTCCCCTGATCCGGTCGCTGGAAGAGTACGGCGCCGCGCCGATGCCCGCGGACATCGCCGCCGCCCAGGAGGCCGTCGCCGCCGCCGACCACATCGTCATCGTCTTCCCCATCTGGTTCGGGGGCCTTCCCGCGCACCTGAAGGGATTCTTCGAACAGCTGCTGCGCCGGGGGTTCGCGCTGTCCTCGCCGAGTCGGCCGATGCAGAGCCTCCTGACCGGAAAGTCGGCGCGGCTGATCGTCACCATGGGCCTGCCGACGACGATCTTCCACCTGGTCCTGGGGGGGCACGGGCTGGGCGCGCTGGAGCGCGGCCTGTTCTGGGTCACGGGCGTCCAGCCGGTGCGCCATACCATCCTGGGCGGCGCGCTGAAGCCCTCTCCGGCGCGGGTGGCGCGCTGGTTCAGCCGCATGGAGGCCCTCGGCCGGGCCGGCGCCTGAGCTCCGTTGATCGGCGTCAATGGCCGCCTACGGCGTCCGTCTAGTCTGCGTTGACCGGAGTACGCGGCGCCTTGAACGGCGTCACCGCTCTGCACGTCTTCCAGGGAGGCCTTGATGGAACGGCTCAAGGACAAGGTCGCCGTGATCACCGGCGGCGGACTCGGCATCGGCCGGGCGATCGCCCTGCGTATGGCGCAGGAGGGCGCTCGCGTCGCCATTCTCGACCTGCTCGATCCCGAAGGCGAAGCCGCGGCGGCGGACGTCGCGGTCCGCGGCGGCGAGGCGCGCTACTGGCGCTGCGACGTCTCGAACGAGCAGCAGGTCGCCGAGGTGTTCGCCGACGTCGTCCGACACTTCGGCCGCATCGACGTGCTGGTGAACAACGCCGGCGTCTCCGGCGCCAACAAGCCGACGCACGAGTTGACCGAGGCCGAGTGGGACTTCGTGCAGGGGATCAACGTCAAGGGCGTCTTCTTCTGCACCAAGCACGCCATCCCGGCCCTGCGTGCGGCCGGGGGCGGCAGCATCATCAACCTGTCCTCGATCTACGGCCTCGTCGGGGCCCCCGACGTCCCGCCGTATCACGCCTCCAAGGGCGCGGTCCGGCTGATGACGAAGACCGACGCGCTGACCTATGCGCCCGACCGGATCCGGGTGAACTCCATCCATCCCGGCTTCATCCGCACGCCGATGGTCCAGCATCACCTGGAGTCGATGGGCGATGTCGAGGAGGGCGTCGCCGCCGTATCCGCCCTCCATCCGCTCGGCCACCTTGGCGAGCCGGACGACATCGCCTGGGGCGCCGTCTACCTCGCCGCGGACGAGTCCCGCTTCGTGACCGGGTCCGAACTGGTCATCGACGGCGGCTACACCGCGCGCTGACGCCCGGCGCGACTGCGCCCCGGCGGACGCCGCTAGTGGGCGATGAGGAGGCTCGGCCCGTCCTCGATGGCGAGGAAGCGTCGGGTCGCGCCGCCGAACAGGCTTTCCCCGAGGCGCGAGTGGCCGTAGGCGCCCGCGACCAGCAGGCCGGGCTGGTAGGACATCGCGGCGACGGCGAGATCGTCCTCGCCGCTGGAGAGCGTCCGCACGACAGACGCCTTTTCCACCCCGCGCCGCCCCAGATAGGCGGCGAGAAGCGCCGGATCGGAATGGTCGCGTTCGGCGTCGTCCAGGCGGGCCGCCTGCTGGACGATCAGCGTCTCGGACGCCTGGCGAAGCAGCGGCGCGGCGGCGCGGGCCGCCCGGCCCGCCTCCAGGCTGCCGTCCCAGAAGACGACGGCCGGGCGTCCGGCGGGCGCCTTGGTCTCGCGCGCGATCAGAAGCGGGGCGTGACCGGACATCACCACCTCGCCGAGCACGCCCAGCCAGGGACCGTCGCGGCGGACATGCCAGGGCCCCGCTACGACCAGGTCGGTCAGCGGGAGTTCCGAATCCAGGCCGCGCCAGAGCGTCAGGGCCTGGTCGAGCATCGTCAGCCCCGGTCCTTCCGTCGCCCCGAAGGGCAGTCCGGCCTCGCGCGCGATGGCGTTGGCGCGGGCCAGCAGCTTCTTCTGGGTCTCGGCGTTGGCGTCCAGCAG
Organism: uncultured Caulobacter sp.; assembly: GCA_937991555.1. Lineage (GTDB taxonomy): Bacteria > Pseudomonadota > Alphaproteobacteria > Caulobacterales > Caulobacteraceae > Caulobacter. The sequence goes on along the minus strand of CALKHU010000135.1, from coordinate 5,120 downwards.
CGCGCTCCAGATCTCGGCGGCGTAGAAGCCCTCGCCCCAACTGCCGCCGGGGGTGGCCCAGAGTTCCGGCATGATGCTGAGCACCCGCGCCATCGCGCCGTGCTGCACGGCGAGGTCCGCCGCCAGCGCGAGGGTGACGGCGTCTTCCTCGCCGCCCGAAGCGAGGGTCAGGATGTTGGCGTAGGTCATGGCCGGCTCTCCTTGCGTGACGGCACATCAGGACGAAAAGTCGCGGCCGGCATTGATCGCGCTCAATCGGCGACCCTTCCGGGCGAAGCCCCGTCTTCTGTCGCCAATGCGACAGACCGCCGCTTTCATGCTATGCGAGCATCCCTCAGGTCGGGAGGGGTTCCATCAAGAGGGACCAGACCGCCTGTGCACCGGAACATCATTGAACGCGCCTACGAACTCGCCGCCTCGGGCGACGCGCCGGACATCCTGCACGTCAAGATGAAGCTGAGCGCCGAGGGCTACACCCACATCGACTCGCATCTGGACGGCTCGAAGATCCGCGCCGACCTCAGGGCGCTGATCGCCCGGAGCCAGGCGCGAGACATGGTCCACTCCGGCTAGTCGGCGAGCTCGACCCAGACCGGCGCGTGATCGCTGGCCCCGGGGCGTCCCCGCCACGCGCGGTCGACGCCGACATCGCGCATCCGCGCCGCCGCCGCGGGGCTGAGCAGCAGGTGGTCAATGCGGAGACCGGCGTCTCGGGCGTAGGCGTTCCGGAGGTACTTCCAGAAGGTATAGACGCGCTCGTCCGGATGCCGGGACCGGAGCGCGTCCGTCCAGCCGGCGGCCACGAGCTTCGCGAACGTGTCCTTCAGCGCGGGCTGGAAGAGGGCGTCGTCCCGCCAGCGATCCGGCGCATAGACGTCGAGGTCCGTCGGCATGATGTTGTAGTCGCCGGCCAGCACGACCGGCGCGCCGCTCTCGAGGAGCCGCGCGGCGTGGCTGGCGAACCGGTCGTACCAGCGCAGCTTCGCCTCGAACCGGTCACTGCCGACAGGGTTGCCGTTCGGGGCGTACAGCGAGGCGATGAGGACGCCATCGACTGCCGCCTCGACGTAGCGCGCCTGGGCGTCGGCGGATTCGCCCGGGAGTTTCCGGCGGGTCTCGATGATGGGCCGTCCCCGGGCCAGGATGGCGACGCCGTTCCAGCTCTTCTGGCCGCGCCAGACCGCGCCGTAGCCGAGGGCCTCCAGCTCGGCGGCCGGAAACCGCTCGTCCGGCGTCTTCAGCTCCTGCAGGCAGACCACGTCCGGCTCCGTCTCTTCGAGCCACTCGAGAAGGCGCTGCAGGCGGGCGGTGACGCCGTTGACGTTGTAGGTCGCGATACGCACGGAGAGACAACGCACGACCGGCCCGGACGCCCCTTCGCCTCGTCCGTCACTCCGGAACGAGTCCCGGCCCCGTGGCTTCCAACGCCGTCGAACCTTCCACGGAGCGGCGGAGATGAAGCGGTTCTTCCGGGACAACGGCCTGACGCTGGCGCTGCTGGCGCTGTTCGCGGTCAGCATCGTTGGCCAGGCGCTCACCGGCTGGCAGGCCGAGAACGCCGAGCGGATGGACCACCACCTCGGTCCTCAATCGTTCCTGCCCTACCTCGGCAGCGGCGCCTTCCTCTCGGCCCTGTTCGAGAACTGGGAGAGCGAGTTTCTGCAGATGTGGGCCTACGTCATGCTGACGGCCTATCTGTTCCAGCGGGGCTCCGAGGAGTCGCTCGACCCCGATGATCCCGGCGCTGCGCCCCAGAAGCGTGACCCGGCGCTGGACGCCGACAAGCCCGACGCGCCCTGGCCGGTGCGGGTCGGCGGACCGGCCAGGGCGCTCTACGCCCACTCCCTCGGTCTCGCGTTGCTGACCCTGTTCGCCGCCTCGTTCCTGCTGCACTGGATGAACAGCGCGCGCAGGGCGATGGACGAGGCCGAGCGGCACGGCGACGCCGCCCCGGGTCTGGTCGCCTATCTCGGGACGCCGGAGTTCTGGTTCGAGAGCTTCCAGAACTGGCAGAGCGAGTTCCTGTCGACCGCCGTCCTCATCGTGCTGGCGATCTTTCTCCGCGAACGGGGCTCGCCCGAGAGCAAGCCTGTCGGCGCCCCGCATGCGCTGACCGGCGAGGAGTAGACCGATGCGCTCCGACGCCGCTTCCAGGCCGATCTCGCCGCCGGCGGCCAGGGGCCCGCGGAACGGCGATCTGCCTGCCTACGTCAGCAACGGCCTGATCGGTCTGCGGGTGCGTGAGATTCCACTGCTCGCCGGCATGGCGCTGGTCAACGGCGTCGTCGGCGAGCACCCGGAGCGTCGCATCGAGGGGGCGGCGAACGTCCCCTATCCGCTTGCCGGGGACATCGCCGTCGACGGCGTATGGCTGCGCGACCAGCCGTGGGCCGCATCGGACCTTGTCCAGGCCTATGATTTCGCGACCGGCGAACTGACCAGCCGCTTCGTCTTCTCCGCCGCCGGCCGCCGGGTCGAGGTCGAGGTCCTGACGTTCGCCAGCCGCACCGCGGCGGCGCTGGTGCTGCAGGAGGTCACCGTTCGCGTCGATGCGCCTTGCGATCTTCGACTGCGCGCGCTCGTCGATCACGACGGCGTCCGCGGACGGGTGGCGCGGCGTCGGACCGATACGCCCGGCGAGCCGAAACCTGTCTGCGACGGAACCCTGCTCTGGGAGACCGAGGGCGGTCTCAGCCAGTGCGGCGTCGCGTTTTGGAGCGAAGTGCTGGCCCCCGGGGAAGCGGCGCGCGCAATCCGCCCCTGGGACGCGGAAGGGCCGATCCTCACCGAGTATCGCCTGCGCGCGACACGACGCGGCGCGGTGCGTCTGCGACAGATCGTGGCGATGATCCCCTCGCTGCTGCACCATCGCCCGGACGAGGAGGCCGTCCGGCGGGTCTGGCGGGGAAAGGCGGCCGGCTTCGACGTCCTGCGGCGGCGCAACGCCGAGGCCTGGCGCGATCTCTGGGGCGGTCGGATCGTCATCCGGGGCGCGGAGGAGCGGCACCAGGCGCTGGTCGACGCCGCCTTCTTCTATCTCAACAGCTCGGTGCACCCGGCCTCGCCGTCCGCGACGTCGATCTTCGGCCTCGCGACCTGGCACGACTACCACTACTACTACGGCCATGTGATGTGGGACGTGGACGCCTTCTGCCTCCCCCCGCTCATCCTCCTCCAGCCGGACGCCGCCCGGTCGCTCCTCGGCTTTCGCACGCGGGGGATCGCCGCCGCCCGCTCCATCGCCCGCCTGTCCGGGCGCGACGGTATCGAGTTTCCATGGGAAGCTGCGCCCCTGACCGGCGAGGAAGCCGCGCCCGGAAACGGCAGCGCGGCGTCGCACGAGGACCACGGCTCGCTGCATGTGGGACGCGCCTTCTCGCTCTACGCCGACATCACGGGGGACGTGGCCTTCCGGGACGAGGACGCCTGGCCCGTTCTCTCCGGTCTCGCCGACTGGACCGTCAGCCGCCTGACGCGCACGGCCAACGGCCTGGAGCTGCTGCGGGCGACCGGGCCGGCGGAGGTGCCTGACCCACCGGACAATGACGCCTTCACCCTCATGGCGATGCATGATCTCCTGCAGCGGACGATCCGCGTCGCCGAGGCCGGGGGCCGGGCCGTACCGACGGCCTGGCGGACCACCCTCGCGGACATCAGGCTGCCGCACCGGGCGGACGGCGCCATCGTGTCCCACGACGGTTACCGGGTCGACGAGGAGAAGGGCGAAACCCCATCACCCCTCGCCGGCCTGTTCCCGCTGGACTATCCGGCGACCGACGCCGAACGACGGCGGTCGCTGGCGCTCTATCTCGATCTGTGGCCGCGCTACGTGGGGGCGCCGATGCTGCCGGCCCTCTATGGCGTCTGGGCCGCCATGGCCGGGGACCGGGCGCTGGCGCTGCGGTTGTTCGAGGAGGGTTACGCCGCCTACGACCAGGGGCGCTTCCACCAGTGCCTGGAGTACCGACCCGATCATCCCGACAGCGAGGTGAGGGCCGGACCCTTCTTCGCCAACCTCGGCGGCATGCTGCTGGGTCTGCTGTTCGGCTATGCCGGACTGGTCGTGGATGACGGCGACCCCGCGGACTGGGCCCGGCGCAAGATCGTGCTGCCCGAAGGCTGGGACGCCATCGAGGTCGGACGTCTCCGGGTACGCGGCCGGCCGGCGCGCCTCTTGGCCCGCCAGGGCGCCGACCGCGCCGATCTGACCTTCCTCGACGACGCCTGAGGCAACCATTCTGCCGCCCGAACCTTCCGTTCGGGCCACGGGGCATGGAGGCCCCGATCATGGGGAGTCCCGTCATGCGTCAACTGCTACTTCGTTCGATCGCCGTCGCCGCGCTGGTCGCCGTGGCCGCCTGCGGCCAGAAGGCGGACGAGCAACGGCCCGAAAGCCAGGACCAGGAAACGACCAACATCGCCCAGGATGTCGCCGGCGCGGCGACCGGTGTCGCGACAGGCGCGGCCGGCGCCATGAGCACCGAAGCCTTCGTCCGCGACGCCGCCATTTCGGGCATGTACGAGATCGAGGCCGCGAAGCTCGCCCTGCAGCGCTCGCAGAGCCCGGACGTCAAGGCCGCCGCCCAGATGATCCTCAGGGACCACGAGGCCGCCGACAAGGCGCTGAAGGCGCTGGTCGCCGGCGGCAAGGCGCCCGGCCCGCTGCCCACCGCGCTCGATGAACGGCGCAAGGGCATGCTCGACAATCTGAAGGGCGCCTCGGCGGCCGACTTCGACGACCGCTATCTCGACCAGCAGACGATGGCCCACCATGAGGCCCTGCTCGCCTTCAACGGCTACAGCGCCGCGGGCGACAACCCCGATCTGAAGGCCTTCGCCGCCCAGACGGCGCCCAAGCTCGAGGCGCACGCAGAATCCGTCACGCGGCTCGATCGCACGACGAACGCCGACGACGAGGGCGGGGCCGGCAAGCCGGCGCAGCCGAACACCCTCGGGAAGGCCGTCGACGGCCGCTAGGGCGTTCGGTCTTCCGTCCCGGCCATGCAGCGGATCGTCGTCGTTCCGGTCGAGGTCGGCTGGCTCGTCGACTGCGACCTGCTGGAGACAGCGCTGATCTTCCGCGGGGGCGGTCAGGCCGAACGGGCCGCCCGCCGCCTTGC
>CALKHU010000134.1 GCA_937991555.1 uncultured Caulobacter sp. | reverse complement strand
TCAGAAGCGGTAGCTGACCTCAAGCCCGTACATGCGCGGCATCGGCGCAGTGACGCCGAAGTCGCGCTGCTGGACAGCTTGGCGGCCAACCGCCGGGGACACCAGGGGAACGTTGATATAGGGGCCAGAGAAGCTCAGGTAGCGGATGCCGCCAGCGGCCTCGTCGTCGTCGAACACGTTATTGACGTAGGCGGTGAGGCGCCAGGCTTCGTTGGGGCTGACGCTGAAGCGGAAGTTGCTCCGCGTCGACGCGCCAAACCGCGCGAGGTTGTGCACCTGCAGGTAGCGAGCGCCCTGATACGTCGTGTCCCAGTTCACGCTGTAGCGCCAACCGTTGTTGAACGCGCCGCTGCGAACGAGGCTGACGGTGGCCTTGTTGCGCGGTACCAGCGGCGATTTCTTGCCGGCTAGGTCCGCCAGAGGGTCGGACATGTTCGGATTCGGGTTGTCGGCGTTGGAGAGCAGGTCGGCCTGATCCTGGTTGAAGAACTTCCGGATCTCGGAATCCGTGTAGGCGTAGACCAGCGATGCCAGCCAGCCTTCCGCGAATGCCCAGTGAGATTCGAGCTCGAAGCCGCGGATCCGGGTCTCGCCGACGTTGACCGTGTAGGTGGTGTTGTAGGGAACACCATTCCACTGCATGGCCGACGCCGCTAGGCTCAAGCCTTGGTTGCTCCAGTCCATCTGGTAGAGGTTGGCGTTGATGCGGAGGGTGTTGTCCAGCCAGTCGCTCTTGATGCCGAACTCGTAGTTCTTGACCTCTTCCTCGTCGATTTCGCCGAAGCCCTGAGCGATCAGCTCGGCGCTGGCCTCGTCTGTCAGGCCGGCGTAATAGACAAAGGTGTTGAAGCCGCCAGGCTTGTTGCCCTTGGAGAACAGGCCGAACAGGTTGACGTTGTCCGTGGCCTGGTAGCTGAGCGTCCAGCGCGGCGTGAAGCTGGAGTAGGAGGCAGTGGCGGTGTAGTTGTTGGTGTAGGTGCCGCCGCCAGGGCCGGCGAGGGTCACGGTGCTGGTGCCGTCGAGCGTCAGGTCGTCCTCGGCATAGCGGGCCTCCAGCGAGGTGGTCCACCTGTCGTTGATGTGCCAGCGGAGCTGGCCGTAGACGGCTTTGTTTTCCGTCGTGTTACCTGGGTCGTTCGGCACCGCGACCGGGGCAGAGAGGGTGCCGCCCCAGCCCGGGAGGCCTTCGACTTTGTAGTAGTAGACACCGACGAGACCTGCCAAGTCCTTGCTCTGGTCGCTGCTCAGCCTGAGTCCCTGGGAGAAGTCCTTGGAGCGCACGAAGCTGAAGGTCGCCAGAGCACCCGGGATCCTGAAGCCGCTGGCCAGCACGAAGTCGTGGACACCGTCGTAGCTCTGGTCGAAGGCGCTGTAGCGCTCCTGCTCGTTGTAGCCAGTCGATGAGGTCAGCAGCCAGCCGTTGTCGAAGCTGTAGTCCACCTTAAGGCTGTAGCGCGTCGACTCGCTTTCCAGACCAGCCTTGAGCCCCGCGTCGGCGAACCCCTGGGTATTGATGCGCCATGCATCGGGGAGGGGCAGATCGCCGCAGTAATAGCCCTTGGTGCGCGAGACCATGTAGTTGGCCGGGTCGTCGGGCGACGCGGTGGGGACAGGCAGGTGGCAGTTGTTGTTCTCGTAACCGATCAGGGTGATGGCGACGTGATCGTCGTCGGTTTCCTGCCGCGCCACACGCAGCACCATGTCCAGCTTGTCGGTGGGAGCCCACGCAACGGCACCCATGAAGCCCTGCGTTTCGGTGCCGCCCAAGTCCTTCCGTCCCGAGGCCTCATTGAAATAGAGACTGTCAGTGCTGCGGTGGTTGAAGCCCACCTCGTAGCCGAAGCTGCCGTCGTCGTTGCCGCCGGAGTAGAAGAACCCCGCCCTCTGCTGACCGTGGTTGCCGAAGCCAAGCGTCAACTTGCCCCCGGCGGCGCTGCCGGGGCGGTGGGTGATGTAGTTGATCGCGCCCGCGAAGGTGCTGCGGCCGAAGGCGGCGGCCTGCGGTCCGCGCAGAACCTCGACCCGCTGCACGTTGTCCAGACCGTATGCGGAGATGTCGCCGCCCACGTAGATCCCATCGATGAACAGCGACGCGTTGTATGCGGTCTCCGAACCGGTGGACTGGGTGATGTTGGACATGCCGCGCATCACCGGGACCTCGTTGGTGCGGCCGAACGAGGATGAGAACGAGAAGCCAGGTGTCAGATTCGCGATGTCGCGGATGTCGAGCAGGCCCTTCTCGTCGATGACCTCATCGGACAGCACGCTGATCGCCAGCGGGATCTTCTGCAGGCTTTCGCGCACGCCGCGCGCAGTGACCTCGACGGCATCGAGTTGGGTAGCCTTCGGCTGGCTGTCAGCATCCGGCGCACCTGAAGCTTCCTGACCGATGCCGGCCGCATGGACGGATCCTGTGCAGAACAGCAGGGCCAGTGAGATCGCAGCACACAGCTGATCCGGTTTCGTGTTCTTCATGACGACTTTTCTCGGTTGGAGGGACGACCCGACTCGTGGGGGAGGACATGGTCGTATCTCAGTTTCGATTGTCCGGACAAATTGGAAGGAGTTCAACACTTAATTGCGCAGCCGTCCGGCGGCGGTTTCAAAACGCATTTCAAAGGGTGTCCGGGCTAGATGCGCCCGGTCGCGGCTTATTCGGGCCGACGGGCCGGCCTCATCGGCGAGGGGCTACTTCCAGCGCGACTTGTCCTTCAGGAAGCGCCCGGCATCCTCAAGCGAGGACGGCTGGTAGTCAGAGAACAGGTTGGGGGCGTAGCGCTCCCTGTACGCATCGAAGACATCGCCGTAGAGCGAGGTATGGATCATCGGCTGCCGCTTGCGTGCGCGCAGGCTGGCGATGTCGACCCGGCCGAGAACCATCTGCTCGTGCTTGCTGCTGGCCTCGGCCACGACCTTGCCGTTCGGTCCGTACAGGGTGGTGCCGCCGGAGCCAGGGTCGTCGAAGAACGGCCCGTTGTCCGGAGAGATGGAGTTGTTGACCACCGCCGTGTACGTGCCGTTGTAGAGGCTGGTGGCCTGCATGTCGACTGGCTCGAAGCCGCCGGTTGCCGTGCGCAGGAACACTTCGGCCCCCTTGATCGCCATGGCGCGGAAGATCTCCGGTTCGCGCTGCGTCGAGCTGGTGGCGATGTTGCCCAGCGGAGTGCGGGTCACCGGCATCACGGCATCGCGGCCGTACATCTCCACGTACTGGTCAAGCACGTCGTGGATGGTGGTGGTGAACAGTTCGAAGCCCGGGAACAGCCCTTTCACGTTGCGGGCCTTCCAGTGCTTGTCCACGATCTCGCCCCTGTTGTTGATGATCGTGGTGATGGACAGGACGTGTCCGGGCCAGTCCGGATCACGGACGTAGGCGCCGAACACGACCCAGGCGTCGTGCTCGCGGGCCTTGGCGGCGATCACCTCGGTCTCCGGCCCCGGGATCTCGATGCACATCTTCAGTGCCTCGGCACGGTTCCATTTGCGCCAGCCGGTCAGCGGGAACTCGTGGAAGAAGAGCAAGTCCGGCTTCGCGTAGTAGAACGCCTTGTCGATCGCTTCGGACACGTACTGGAGGTTGCGCTTCATGCCCGCCTTGACGGCGGAAACCTCGAAGGTGTGCACCGGAGTCTGCATCAGGCCGAGCGTCCACGCCGGCTTGGCCAGCTCGACGGTCTCGTAGGTGCCGTCGTCGCGCACGTTGATCGCGTCCGGCCCTTTGCCTATGGCGGCGCGGGACGGCAACGAAGCGCCCAGCAGGGCCGGGGCGGTGACGCCGAGCGCGGCCAGACCGGCAGCGCCCGAAAGGAAGTTTCTTCTGGAGTTGCTCATCTCTTTCCTCGCGTCGGATGAGAAACCCGGGACGTCGCCGCCCCGGGTTCTGGTGCGTCGCTGGTTCAGCCAGTGGGCGCAGGACGCATCAGATCGCGTCCCCGCTGAAGCTCGGGCCGGTGATCTTCTGCCAGTCGCGGCTGACGAACTTCTCGTCGATGAGCGTGCGCTGCACCAGGACGCCGTTCTTGTACCAGTGCCAGATGCGGTTGCGCAGCTGGCCGCAGTCGGACAGCTGGATCATCTCGTACAGCTCGATGCCTTCCTCGCCCTTGCGCTGCCAGTACAGCATCAGGGTGCGATGGAAGTCGTCTTCCGGGATCTCCGCGCACCAGCCGTAGATGAGCTCGTTGTCGAAGATGATCCGGCCGAACTGGTAGCGGGTGGGGAAGTCGCGGACCTCGGTCTTGCCGTCCGCCCAGCTGTAGTGGTTGGTCTGGTGGTAGGGAGCTGCATCGTCGCCGGTGATGCGACAGACCAGGCGTGAGCGGTGTTCGTCGGTCTTGTTGCCGTCAGGGTCGTAGTAACGGTAGGTGCCGTCCCAGATGCCTTCGTGGCGCGCAAGGGCTGGCATGTGCCGCTTGAGGTCGGTCATGTGCTGCGGTTCCTTTTCTGAACGTCGATTGGAATGACGCCGGCTGGCGTCGCTCTAGCGAAGTTCGTCCATGACTTCTTCCATCGGTACGTCCATAGCACCGCTTTCCAGCGCCTCGGTGTCCTGCTGCACGATGCGCAGGACGCGGGCGATGTATTCCTTCATCCACAGGCTGCGCTCGGCCTCGGTGTCCCTGTCGGGAGCGTAGGCGTCGATGTCGGCGCGGCTGAGCAGGCCCTTGGCCTCGACCAGACGTTCCAGCGCGTCCAGTCGCTGACGGGTCACCGCGTGCTCCATCGCGATGACCATGGCGATCGACAGCACGCGCTCGACGTCTGGATCTTTGAAGAAGTAGGGCCGCTTGCCCTTGGCGCTCGTGCCGGCATGGGCAATGGGGTCGAGATCGTCGATGTCGATCATTTCCAGGCTCCGAACATGGTCCAGAGTGCTGCGCGACCATAGTCCTCGCCGTCGCTGGCGGCTTCCGGGAAGATGTCCGGATCCACCACGCCGCGCGCGGCGGTCTCGAAGTAGCGCTCCGGATCAAAGCCGGCTTCGGCCATGGCGGTG
>CALKHU010000133.1 GCA_937991555.1 uncultured Caulobacter sp. | reverse complement strand
CGCGAAGGCGAACGGCGCGGCGTGTCCCATCCAGCCCTGGAGCGGCGACACAAGCCCGGCCTGGCGTGCGGCGGCGACGTAGAGATAGCCAGGCGCCCCGGGCCCGCCGTTCAGGTACTTGTAGCCGCAGCCGACGGCGAGGGTCGCGCCGGCGCCGTTGAGATCGACCCCGACGGCGCCGGCGGCGTGGCTCAGGTCCCAGACGATCGATGCCCCTGCCGCCCGCGCCGCGGCCTCGAACCGGGCCATGTCGCGGACCTCCGCGGTCCGGTAGTCGACGAGGCTGGCGACCGCCACGCCGACATCGGCGTCCAGGCGCGACAGCATCCAGGCCGGGTCGCCGGTCTCCAGCCTGGCGCCGGGGACGGCGCGGAGGACGCCTTCAAGGATGTACCGGTCGGTCGGAAACTCGCCGTCCAGCGCCAGCACGACCGGCCGCTCCGGCGCCGCGTGCAACGCGGCCACGACCAGCTTGAAGAGGTTCACGGAGGTGGAATCGGCGACGATCACCTCCCCCGGCGCGGCGCCGACCAGCGGCGCGATCCGGTCGCCGACGCGGCGCGCGGCGCCGATCCAGTCATGGCTGTTCCAGCCCCGGACGAGCGACTGCGCCCACTCCTCACCGACCGCGCGCGCCATGCGGTCAGCGGCCGCCTTCGGCGCCGCGCCGAGCGAGTGGCCACAGAGATAGAGCACCCCGTCTGGACGCACGAACGCCGCGCGGAAGCGGGCGAGCGGATCGGCCGCGTCGAGCGCCTGTGGATCGGAGCGGAAGGTCATCCCTGTCTTATCCGTCGCGCGCGGCGGTGAAACCACCCCACAAAAGCGGAACATTTCCGGAATTTCATTTGCGAACACCGTTCGAAGCCAGCATATGGACACTGTTCAGATTAGCTGCCGGGGACTATCGCGGACGCGTGCGACGCGGCCGATCCCCGGATGCACGCCGGGGTCCATGATGAAGCTGAAGAACTCCCACTGGGTCGCGATCGGCATCGCCGCGGCGGTCGTCGTCGCCTTCATCATCGGGGGCATCGTCAACGCCGTGGGCGGCGCCGGCAAGGAAGCCGAGGCGGCCGCGCCGCGGAGGGCCGAGGCGCCGCTGGTCCAGGTCACCGTCATTCCCGAGGCGCTGCAGCCCTATGCCGTGTCGGTGCGCGGCCGCACGGAAGCCAACCGCGCTGTCGTGGTGCGCGCCGAGACGGCCGGCCCGGTGGCCGCCACCCCGGCCCGCGAGGGCGGTTTCGTCGCCAAGGGCGCGGTGCTGTGCCGCATCTCGACCGACGCCCGCCAGGCGACGCTCGACCAGGCCCGGGCCCTGCTGCGCACGCGCCAGCTCGAGAAGGAAGCCTCCGACCGCCTGGCCGCCCAGGGCTACCGGTCGCAGACGCAGGTCCTGCAGGCGCAGGCCAACCTCGACGGCGCCATGGCGGCCGTCCGCCAGGCGGAGGTGCTGCTGGACCAGGTCAATGTGCGCGCGCCGTTCGCCGGCGTGTTCGATCGCCGCGACGCCGAGATCGGGACCTACCTGTCGCCGGGCGGCGCCTGCGGCACCATGATCCAGCTCGATCCCCTGGTGATCGTGGCCGATGTCGCCGAGCGCGACGTGGGCGGCATCCAGGTCGGGTCGCAGGCGGTGGCGACGCTGACCACCGGCGAAACCCTGGCCGGCCGCGTGCGGCTCGTCGCCCGCGACGCCGATCCGGCGACGCGCACCTATCGCGTCGAGATCGAGGCCGGCAATCCGGGCGGCCGCGTCCGCGCCGGCCTGTCCGCCCAGGTCAAGATCACCACCGGCGCCGGCCCGGCCCATCTGGTGCCGTCGACCACCCTCGTGCTCGACAGCGCCGGTCGCCAGGGCGTGCGCTACGTGGTCGACGGAAACCGCGTGATGTTCGCGCCCGTTTCGGTGCTCGACGAGACGCCGGAAGGCGTCTGGGTGACCGGCCTGCGCGGCCCGACCCGGGTGATCACCGTCGGCCAGTCCTATGTGTCCGAGGGCCAGACGGTCCGCCTGCCCGCCGCCCGGAGCGCAACCGCGCCCGCAGCGGCGGCGAAACCCTAGCGCCCGGGAGCCCTTGGCATGATCTCGGCCCTGATCAACGGCGCCATCAAGCGGCGGAAGGTCGTTCTGGGCATCGCGGCGATCGCGACCCTGTTCGGCCTGTTCACCTATCTCAACCTGCCCCGCGAGTCGGAGCCGGACATCACGGTTCCGTTCGTGATGATCCAGGTGCCCTACCCGGGCGTCTCGCCGGAAGACTCCGAGCGCCTGCTCGTGCGGCCCATGGAGCGCGAGCTGCAGTCGCTCGAGGGCCTCAAGGAGATGAACGCCGTCGCCATGCAGAACGCGGCGATGGTCTATCTCGAGTTCGAGGTGAACTTCAACAAAGACAAGGTCCTGCAGGACGTGCGGGCCCGGGTCGACATGGCGCGCGGCCGCTTCCCGCCCGATGCGGAAGAGCCGATCATCATGGAGCAGAACATCAGCGACGATCCCTTCATCGGGATCATGCTGAGCGGCGGGGCCCCCGAGCGGACCCTGTTCAAGACCGCCCAGGAACTCCAGGACCGCCTGGAGGCCCTGCCCGGCGTGCTGCGCACCGAACTGTTCGGCGGGCGCGAGGAGGTGATGGAAGTCACCATCGATCCCGCGCGCATGGAGGCGGCCAACGTCACGGCGCCGGAGCTGGCGGCCGTGATCGCCCGCAACAACCAGCTGGTGCCGGCCGGCAACCTGCAGACCCAGCAGGGCAAGTTCGCCGTCAAGGTGCCGGGCGTGGTCGAGGACCCGGCCGACATCCTGGCCCTGCCGATCAAGCGCAACGGCGACCGGCTGATCACCATCGGCGACATCGGCGAGGTGCATCGCACCTTCAAGGAGCCGACCCGGATCTCGCGCTTCAACGGCCAGCCGGCGTTCGGCATCGACGTGATCAAGCGCCCCGGCGCGAACATCCTCGACTCCGTGAAGGAGGTGCGCCGCGTCGCGGCCGAGGAAGAGGCGCGCTGGAAGACCGAGGGGCTCGACACGATCAGCGTCGACTTCACGTTCGACGAGAGCGAGTTCATCGAACGCAGCCTGACCATCCTGGAGAGCGGGCTGATCATCGCGACCATCCTGGTGATGATCATCATCGTCGCCAGCCTGGGCGTCCGTCAGGGGCTCATGGTGGGGCTGTCGATCCCGCTCTGCTTCATGATGGGCTTCCTGCTGCTGCAGGCCTTCGGCATCACCCTGAACATGATGGTCATGTTCGGCCTGGTGCTGGCGGTCGGCATCCTCGTCGACGGCGGCATCGTGGTCGTCGAATACGCGGACCGGAAAATGGCCGAGGGCATGGACCGCCAGGAGGCCTTCGCGGCCGCCGGGACGCGCATGTTCTGGCCGGTCGTGAACGGCACGCTGACGACGCTCTGCGCCTTCATCCCGTTCCTGTTCTGGAACTCGATCCCCGGGAAGTTCATGAGCTTCCTGCCGATCACCCTGATCATGGTGCTCACGTCGTCGATCTTCGTGGCGCTGATCTTCACGCCCGCGCTCGGCTCGATCTTCGGCCGCAAGCAGGGCGTCGACGAGGAGCATCTGGCCGAGATCGAGAAGTCCGAACGGGGCGATCCGCGCGAGATGGCGGGGTTCATGGGCTGGTATGCCCGCACCCTGTGGTGGGCGGGTCACCATCCCTTCCGCGTCACGGCCGTGGCGGTCCTGATCGTGGTCGGCATCTTCGTCGCCTTCGGCGCCAAGAAGCACCGCACCGAATTCTTCCTCGACCAGGACCCCGAGTTCGTCGCCATCTACGTCAAGGCGCGCGGAAACCTGTCGGCGGCCGCGGCCGACGAACAGGTACGCAAGGTCGAGGCGCGGCTGGCCGGCATCGAGGGGATCGAGTCGGTCTACGCCAGCGCCGGCCGTTTCACCGGCGGCGGCAACTTCGGACCGCCGAACGACACCGTCGGCCGCATCCAGGTGCAGTTCGTCGATTTCGAGGACCGCAAGGCCCTCGACATTCGCGGCAAGGACGTCGAGGAGGCGATCCGCAAGGCGGTCGCCGACGTTCCGGGCCTGCTGGTCGAGGTGCGCCCGCCCCAGAACGGCCCCCCGCAAGGCAAGGACGTGCAGGTCGAACTGCGCGGCGGCGACCCGCGCGCGCTCGACCGCGCCGCCGACCTGATCAAGGCGCACATGGCCGCCGATCCGCAGCTGATCGAGCACGAGGACAGCCGCGCCTCGCCCGGCATCGAGTGGAACATCAGCGTCGACCGCGAGGCCGCCGGCCGTTACGGCGTCGACGTGCTGAGCGTCGGCCAGGCGATCCAGTTCGTCACCGACGGGGTGCTGGTCGGCCGCTTCCGGCCCGACGACTCCGAGGACGAGCTCGACATCCGTGTCCGCTTCACGCCGGAGTCCCGAAATCTGTCTTCGTTCCGTGAACTGAAGATCATGACGCCGATGGGCCCGGTGCCGGCCAGCTATCTGATCAAGGAGACGCCGGGCCAGCAGGTCACGACCATCCAGCGTCGTGACGGCCAGCGCATGATCACCATCCAGGCCAACGCCGGCCCGGGCATCGCCGCCAACCAGAAGATCGGCGAGATGAAGGCCTGGCTCGGCCAGCAGGACTTCGGCCCGAGCGTGCACTGGAAGTTCACCGGGGCCGACGAGGAGGGCGCCGAGGCGGCGCAGTTCTTCGCCGTGGCGATGCTGGCCACCCTGTTCATGATGGGCATCATCCTGCTCTGGCAGTTCAACAGCTTCTACGGGATCCTCGTCACCCTGTCGGCGGTGATCCTGTCCGTGGCCGGGGTGCTGCTGGGGGTGGTGGTCAACGTCGCCCACACCTTCGACTACATCTCGGTGATCATGCTCGGAACGGGCGTCATCGCCCTCGCGGGCGTGGTCGTGGGCCACAACATCGTGCTGGTCGACACCTTCTACCAGCTGCGACGGCAGGGCTATCCGGCCGACGAGGCCGCCATGCGCGCCGCGGTGCAGCGGTTCCGGCCGGTGATGCTGACCACCGTGGTGACGGTGATCGGCCTGCTGCCGCTGATGTTCCAGCTGCATCCGAACTTCCGCGGCTTCCATCTTGAGTACAAGGCGCCCGGCTCGGAATGGTGGGTGCAGCTGTCGGCGGCGGTGGTCTGGGGCCTGAGCTTCTCGACCCTGCTGACGCTGTTCCTGACCCCGGCCGCGCTGGCCTCGCCGCGGACCATCGCGCGCCGCTTCGGCAACGTCTGGGCGATGGTCCGCCACCGCCGCCGCTGGAGCGACCGGGTCCGCGCCGGCGACGAGGTCCGCAAGGACGACATCGTCGTCGAATCGCTGCCCCGCGCGGCGGAGTAGTCAGGGGACGGGGACATGCTCCGCCAAGCGGTGCGTGTCCCCGTCCTCGTCACTTCCCCCGCGTCTGGCGCTTCCACAGGGCCGCGTACTCGCCCTCCTGCGCCAGCAGCTCGGCGTGCGCGCCGCGCTCGACGATGCGGCCCTTCTTCAGCACCAGGATCTCGTCGGCGTCGGCGATGGTCGACAGGCGATGGGCGACGACCAGCGTCGTGCGCCCCTTCCGCGCCCGGCGCAGCGTCTGCTGGATCGCCGCCTCGGTGCGGGAGTCGAGGGCGCTGGTGGCCTCATCCAGGATCAGGACGCGCGGATCGGCGAGCAGCGCCCGGGCCAGTCCGACCCGCTGGCGCTCGCCGCCGGACAGCTTCAGCCCGCGCTCCCCGACCTTGGTGGCGAGCCCCTCGGGCAGCGAGGCGACGAAGGCGGACAGCTCGGCGGCCTCGGCGGCGGCGGCGATCTCCGCCGGCGTGGCGTCGGGCCGGCCGAAGGCGATGTTGGCCTCGAGCGTGTCGTTGAACAGGGCCACGTCCTGCGGCACCAGGGCGATCGCGCCGCGCAGGGCGCTGAACTTCAGGTCGCGCAGGTCGACGCCGTCGATGGTGACGCGACCGGCCTGCGGATCGATCATCCGCATCGCCAGCCGCACCAGCGTGGTCTTGCCGGCTCCGGAAGGGCCGACCAGCGCCACCGTCGCGCCGGCGGGGGCGACGAAGGAGACGTCGCCCAGCCCCTCCGACCGCGCGCCATGGCGGAAGCTGACCGCCTCGAAGGCGACCGCGCCGCCCGCCCCGTCCACAGCTGCGGGCAGGTCGACCGCGTCCGGCGCCTCGGCGACGTCGGGAGACTGGCGGCGCAGGTCGAGCATGGCTTCCATGTCGATGAAGGACTGGCGGATCTCGCGATAGGCGAAGCCGAGGATGTTCAGCGGGCCGTAGAGGTTGATGAGGATCAGGATCGCGGCGGTGACGTCCCCCGGCCCGAGGCGACCGGCCGACGCCTCGAACCCCGCCATCACCGCCATCACCGCGAGCCCGACGCTCATGATCGCGGACTGGCCCATGTTCAGGAGCGTCAGGCTGTTGGTCGCGCGGACCTGCGCCTGCCCGTACTGCGCCAGGGCGCGGCCATAGTCCTCCACCGCGCGGGCCTCGGCCCCGAACGCCTTGACCGTCTCGTAGTTGAGCAGGGCGTCCACGGCGCGGCCGGCGGCCTCGGCGTCGGCCTCGTTCAGCGCCCGGCGATGAGCGATCCGCCAGTCGGAGATGATGAAGGTGATGACGACGTAGACAATCACCGTGGCGACGGCGGTCAGGGCGAAGCGCCAGTCGTAGGCCAGGGCCAGCACGCCGGCGGCGATGAACAGCTCGACCAGGGTCGGGCCGAGGTTGAACACCAGCGCCCGCAGCAGGAAGTCCATCGAGCGCGCGCCACGGTCGATGACACGGGACAGCGAGCCGGTGCGCTTTGTCTGGTGGTAGTCGATCGACAGCGACAGGGCGTGGGCGAAGGTTTCCGCCGCCGCCCGCGCCTGGGCGGCCTGGGCCACCGGCGTGAAGATGGTGTCGCGCATCTGAGGCGCAGCGGACGACAGGAACCGGATCAGGGCCCAGCCGACGGCCAGGGCCGCAAAGGCCGTGCTCACCTGCACCGCCGCGCCCAGTCCCTCCGTCAGCCGGTTGACCGCCGCGCCGAGCAGCAGCGGCGCCGTCACCCCCGCGATCTTGCCTGCGAGCGTCAGGCTCAGCGACGCGGTCAGGCGCCAGCGCAGGCCCGGGGCTTTGGAGCGGAGAACGAGGCCCACGAGGTCGGCCAGGGCGGCGAGCGGCCTGACCTTCGGCGGTTCGGCGGGTCCGGGCGGGCGCGGGTCGCGGACGGCGTAGGCGCGCATCAGCCGCGCCGCACGAGCAGCAGGGTGCTCTGGGCGCCGCCGCCGGGCGTCCGCCAGTCGATGCGCCAGCCGGCGTCGATCGCCGAGGCGCGGTAGACCGCCTCGCCCAGCGGGGCCGGACGATCGGTCACGACCACGACGACGTCCTCGCCGCCTTCGCCGGCGACCTCGAACTCGTGCCGCCCCGAAACCAGGGGCCGGGCCAGCGGGATGGAGAAGCGACCCTCCGGGGTCACCGACCCGGTCCCGCCGGCGGTCCGGTTGACGCGCAGGCCGACGTCCGCCCGCGCAGTGCCCACGCCGGACACCACCGCTCCCCCGTCCCGGTCGAAGTCGACCGCGAGGATTCGCGGCGGTCGCGAGCCCGGCGCGAGCACCCGCGCGCCGGCCCCGGCGCGGAGCTCGGCCGCGCGACCGTCCGGGGTCAGCACAAGATAGCCCTGGGCATTCACCTTGCGGTCGTCCACCTGCATGAACAGGCCGTAGAGCGTGACGCTCCGCGGCGTCGGCGCGGCGACGGTCCAGCGGCCCTCGGCGTCGGCCTGCGCGGACAGGGTCTCGCCCGACGGGGTTCCGAGCATCACCCGGGCGCCCGGCGCCGCGGTACCGCCCAGCTGGACGCCGCCGTCCCCGCCGCGGGCTTCGGTGATCGCCGGCGGTGCGAGATAGCGGGCCTCGGCGGCCGGCGGTCCCTTCGGCGCGGACGACTTCCACGGCGGCTGGCGCGACTCGCCACAGGCGGTCAGGCCCAGGAGCGGGACCAGGCCCGCGATCGCCGCTGCGCGAAACGTCACGACTCTTGAAACTCCGCCCTCAAAACCCGATCATCACATCGTACTCGCACGGCGCGCCCGCAAGCGCGCCTTTTTCGTCTCCGGAGACATTCAGGACATGATCAACCCGCCCGGACGCCTCGACTCCGTCTGCGTCTACTGCGGTTCGTCAAATGACGCAGACCCCGCCTTCCTGAAAGCCGCCTATGACATCGGCGGCGAGATCGCCAGGGCGGGCCTGAAGTTCGTCTATGGCGGCGGCGGCGTCGGCCTGATGGGCGCCTCGGCGCGCGGCGCCCACGACGCCCGGGGGCGGGTGCTGGGCATCATCCCCGACTTCCTGCAGGGCCGCGAGCAGCCGTTCGACGACGTCGAGACCGTCGTTGTCTCGAACATGCACGAGCGCAAGATGATGATGTTCGAGCACTCGGACGCCTTCATCGTGCTCCCGGGCGGGATCGGCACGCTGGAGGAGATCGTCGAACTGCTGTCCTGGCAGCGCCTCGGCCTGCACGACAAGCCGGTGGTCTTCTACAACCCGCGCCGGTTCTGGGACCCGTTGTTCGAGCTGTTCCATCACACGATCCGCGAGAAGCTGTCGCCGCCGGACTTCGCCAACGCCTGGCGGTCCGTGGACCGGGTGGAGGATGTCGTCCCCGCCCTGCGGTCGATGAGCGTGGTCAGGGACGCCGACGCCGTCCATCCGGACGCGGCGCGCTTGACTTAGTTTCAATTAGCAACTCACTATCCGCTCACAGCGTCGGACTCCCCTCCGGCGCGGGGATAGGAGACTGCATCATGCGTATGTTCGCGCTCGTCGCCCTCGCGACGATGGCCCTGGCGGGTTCCGCCTCGGCCGCCGGCAAGCCCGTCAACGGCTGGCTGACCCTGAAGAACAGCACGACCCGGAACCACGTCATCTTCGACGGGGTGGTCTGGCAGTGCAAAGTGGACGTCTGCCGCGCCGCCAGGACCAAGGCCACGCCGCCCGACCGCACCTGTCGCCGGCTGGCCGCCGAGTTCGGTGAGCTCACCGGCTTCGGATTCCGCGGCGAGACCTTCACGGCGGAGGCGCTCGCCGCCTGTAACGAAAGCGCCAAGGGCCGCTGACGCGCGCCTGGGGCGGGCGGTCGCGGGGACGCGGCCGCCCGGACTCCCCTCACCCGGCCGCCGCGGCCTCGAGGGGCGCGATGTCGAGCTTGACCATCGTCAGCATCTGTTCGGTGACGCGCTTCACTTTGGCCGGGTCGGGGTCCTTCATCAGCTGGCCTAGCCGCGCCGGCGCAATCTGCCAGCAGAGGCCCCAGCGGTCCCTCAGCCAGCCACATTGCTCGGCTGTCCCGCCTTCGCCGAGCGCCTCCCACAGCCGGTCCAGCTCCGCCTGGGTCTCGACTTCGACCATGATCGTGAAGCTGTGGTTGAACGGGTCCAGCGGCCCGGCCTCGATGGCCATGTAGTTCTGTCCGCCGAGGATGAACTCGGTGATCTTCACGCTGCCGGCCGGACCGGAGGGATTGTCGCCCATCACCGCCGTCGTGTTGATGATCCGGGAGTCCGGGATCAGCGAGGTGTAAAGGCGCAGCGCCGCCTCCATGTCCTTCTCGAACCACAGATGCTGGGTGACCTTCATCGCGTTGTCCTTCC
>CALKHU010000132.1 GCA_937991555.1 uncultured Caulobacter sp. | reverse complement strand
CCGCCTGACGCACGGCGCCTGTCGTCCGGGGACGGACGGATGCGGCGCGCACGGGCGGAGCCGGCGCCAGCCAGCCGTCGATCGACGGCGGCGGCGGCGGCGGCGGCCCCGGATCGGCCGCGTGCAGCACGACGGTCGCGACCGCCCCGTGCAGGACGATCGAGACCGCCGCCGCCGCCAGCCGTGCGCCGGTCGGCGTGGCCATGGTCAGAACGACAGGCTGAGGCCGACGTTGACCGACCGGCCGGGTCCCGGCAGGGCGTCGATCGGCGGGACCATGCCGCCGGCCTTGAAGTCGCCGAACGAGACGCCCCCGAGCGGCAGGTCGTAGCCCTCGTCGAAGACGTTCTCCACGCTGAGATCGACGCGCAGCGTGTCGGTGGGCTTCCACACCGTCCTCAGATGCAGCAGGGCGTAGCCGTCGGTGACCGGCTCGTTGCGCGTGGCGCTGACGCGGTCCTTCTCGCCGACCAGCTCCAGCTCCGCGACCGCCGTCCAGGTCCCGAGCGGCTGCTCGAGCGTGAACCGGGCGGTCAGCGGAGCCATGTGGTAGAGGGCGTCGCCGCTGTCGCGGTTCTCCCCCCGGACCCACGACGCCGACGCGCTCGCCGACGCCGGCGCGAAGCCGCCGATCGTCCACAGGTCGGTGCGGCCGCTGACCTCCAGCCCCTGCATCCAGGCGTCGTGGTTGGCGAACCGCAGGCGAACGAAGCTGGCGCCCGGACCGAAGGTCCCGATCGGGTCGGCGTCGACATAGTCCTCGATCTCGGCGTGGTAGAGGCTGACGGTCAGAGCGCGGTTGGCCGCCGGCGAAGCAAGGCGCAGGGTAGCGCCTAAGTTGTTCGCCGTCTCGGGCCGCAGGTCGATGTCGCCGACATAGGCGTTGGCGTCGCCCGCCAGCGAGGTCATCGCCATCGACATCTGCCCCATGCCCCAGGCGTAGCGCTCGTAGAGGTTCGGGACGCGGGTCTTGCGGGCGTAGCCGACCTCGAGCGAGGTCCCCTCCGACGGCGACCAGCGGGCCAGCAGCGTGACGTCCGCGACCTCGTCGGTCCTGTGGCGGTCGCGGGCGTTGAAGGCCGTCGCGGCGGCGGCGTCGGCCGCGTTCATCATGCCGGTCCAGCTGTAGGGCTGGACGTCGCCGGCGTCGGTCTCGACCTGTTCGAGGCGAACACCCGCGACGACGGACCAGTCCGGGGCCACCGGGCCGGCCCATTCGGCCCACAGGCCGGTGCGGTCGCGCCGCCCGTTGTTGATGTTCAGGTAGCGGTCCGGCCCCATCATCATGCTGCCGGCCACGGGTGGCCACCAGTCGTCGAGGTCGGTGCGCCGGACGTCCAGCCCGACGCCGAACACGCCGCCGCGCGCCGGGATGGTCACCGCCACGGCGAGGCCCAGGTCGACGCCATGGCTGAGCATCGGCATGTCGCCGCCCTTGTCGGACAGGAAGTTCATCTCGTGCTCGACGTCCCGCCAGGACGCACGCGCGCTGACGTCGCCCCAGCTGTAGGCGCCGTCGTAGCGGAGATCGGCGAAGCGGCTGGCGTTCTCCGTCATGTCCATGCGCTGGTTGGGAAAGCCCTGGTAGGGCGTGAACTGCCGCCCGGCGCGCAGGCTGACGACGCCCTGGGCGGTGCGGGCGGCGAGGGTCGCGGCAAGGTCATAGGTCTCGTACTCGGTCGACAGCACGTCGCGGCCGTAGCCGGACCGGTAGTTCTCGCCGCGCGCCCAGGACCCCTCGAGCCCCAGGCTGTAGCGCTCGCCCGCCGCCGTCGCGCGCAGCGAGGCGGAACCCCCGTCAGACACACTGCGGTAGTTGAGGCTGGCCTGTCCCTCGGTGCGGAGAGTCTCGCCGTCGGTCGCGAACACCGGGCCGCGGGTGACGATGGCGATGACGCCGCCGATGTTGTCGCCGCCGGCGCTAACCGGCGACAGGGTCGGCGACAGCGAGATCGACTCCACGGCCGACGCCAGCACGTAGGACCCGGGCGGGTTCATGTGGTTCGGACAGAAGGCGGTCGTCTCGGCCCCGTCGACGGTGACCAGCATGCGGTCGTCGGTCATGCCGCGGACCGAGGGCAGCGCCGTCGTGCCGCCGCCCGACTGGACGGCGACGCCGGGCTCGCCGACCAGCATCGAGACGGCGTCGTCGCCGGCGGCCTTGCGGCGGGACAGGACCTCGCCGCTCACCGTGCGGGCCGGGGCGCCGGGCCCGGGCGTCGCCTCGGACGCCGGGGCGGCGTCAGCCTGGACGGGCGGAAGGTCGGTCGGAGACTGGGCCGACGCGGCGGTGGCGGCGGACAGGACGAAAAGAGCGGCGCCGGCGGACAGCGCGGCGCGGCGGGACGTGCAGGGAAACATTTGTGGAAGTCCTTCAGGATCTGGATGCGAACGGCCGCGCCCGCGGGAACAGGTCCGCGGGTCGCGAGGGTCTGGCGTCTCAGAGGCTGAAGGGTGGTCCGGTGGCGGGCGGCGGCGGGGCGGCCAGACCGCGGCCAGGCGCGGTCGCGGCGACAGGGGGCGGCGGGGCGGTCGCGACCGTGACCGGCGCGACCGCGAGCGTCGCCCCTGCCGGGGCGGCGAGGGCCGGTCCGGCGAGAGCGAAGACGCAGGCGGAGTCCTTGGCCGACGGCGCCGTCTGGCCGTCGTCGGGCGACGAGGCGGTTCCGTCGGCGTGGAGCGTGCGCGTGACCGCGCCGTCGGCGGTGCAGAGCACGACCGTGACGCCGCCGTCCGGCGACGCCTGGACCATGTAGCCGGGAACGACGAGCAGGCGCAGCGCCACCGTCAGGGCGACGAGCGCCCAGACTCCCGGAGGCCACCGGGAGGCGATATCGAACCTGCCTCTCATCGGTGTGTCTGGTAGGCGACAATGCCGGCCACGGCAATGATCGGGATCAACACGACGGTGAATCGAGACCCTTGCGGTCAGGAAACGGAACGGGTCCTGATGGCGCCCCCTGCCCAGAGGACGCCATTCCCGCCATGAAGACCGCCGTTGGCCTAGCCGTCAGCCTCGCCCTCGCCTTCCCCGCCGCCGCCATGCCGCCGCCGCTGCCGGAGGTGGCCGACCGGTCGATGGCCGACCTGCAGCGCGACGTCGCGGCCGGCGAGGCGTCCTCGGAGTCGATCGTCAGCGCCTATATCGTCCGCGCGAAAGCGATCGACGGGCGGCTGAAGTCGATCCTGGCGAGCAACCCCGCCGCGCTTTCGGACGCCTTCGCCGCCGACCGCGCGCGGCGGAGCGGCGATCGCCGGCCGCTGCTGGGCGCGGCGATCCTGGTCAAGGACAACATCGAGACCGCTGACGCCGGGCTGGCGACCACGGCGGGTTCGCTGGCGCTGGCCGCCAACGTCGCCGGCCGGGACGCGCCGGCGATCGCCCGGCTGCGCGCGGCCGGCGTGGTGGTGCTGGGCAAGACCAACCTGTCGGAATGGGCCAACATCCGGTCGGACAACTCCCTCAGCGGCTGGAGCGCCGTCGGCGGTCAGACGGCCAACCCCTATGCCCTGGACCGCAGTCCTTGCGGTTCGTCGTCGGGCAGCGGCGCGGCGGTGGCGGCGGGCCTGGCGGCGGCGGCCATCGGGACAGAAACCGACGGCTCGATCACCTGCCCGGCCGCGGTGACCGGCCTGGTCGGCTTCAAGCCGTCGGTGGGTCTGGTGTCGCGCACGGGCGTCGTGCCGATCAGCGCCAGCCAGGACACGCCCGGCCCCATGACCCGCACCGTCGAGGACGCCGCCCTGCTGCTGACGGCGATGGCGGGCTCCGATCCTGCCGATCCGGCCACGGCCGACGCCGACCGCCGCAAGGAGGACTATGCCGAGCGCCTGAAGCCGGACGCGCTGAAGGGAGTCCGCGTCGGGGTGATGCGCTACGCCGCCGGCTTTCACCCCGAGACCGACGCCGTGTTCGAGCGCGCGCTGGCCACGCTGGCGGCGCAGGGCGCGATCCTGGTCGACGTTCCGGAATTTCCGAACCGGCGCGAGATCGGCCAGAACGAACTGGCCGTCCTGCTCACCGAACTGAAGGCGGGCCTGAACGACTACCTCGCCGCGACCGATCCGGCGGCGGTGAAGACGCGCACACTGGCGGAAGTCATCGCCTTCAACAGGGCGAACGCCGACCGCGAGATGGCGTTGTTCGGCCAGGACCTGTTCGAGCAGGCCGAGGCGACGCGGGGTCTCGCCGATCCCGCCTACCTGAAGGCGAAGGCGGACGCCTACCGGCTGGCCGGTCCCGAGGGTATCGACGCCGTGCTGGCGAAGTACGGCGTGCAGGTGCTCGTCGGTCCGACGCTCGGGCCGGCGTGGCCGATCGACCCGGTGCTCAAGGACCGCTACGTCGGCGGCGGCGCCGGCAACGCGGCGGCCGTGGCCGGCTACCCGCACCTGACCGTGCCGATGGGCGAGGTCATGGGCCTGCCGGTGGGCCTGTCCTTCGTCGGGCCGAAGTGGAGCGACGGCGCCGTGCTGGGTTTCGGCTACGCCTTCGAGCAGGCGAGCAGGGCGCGGCGGCCGCCCGCGCTGGACTGACACGAAAAAGGCCCCGCCGTGGCGGGGCCTTCTCGCTAGTAGCCTTGCGGGGCCGGCGCGGCCGGCTGGTAGCCCGCCGGGGGCTTGGCGCGCCGCCAGCCCTTCTTCGGCGCGGGCGGGGGCGCCGCCGGCGGCAGATAGCCGGGCGCGCCGTCGCGCGAGTAGCCGCGGTCGTAGCCGTCGTAGTCCCACCAGTTGCGGCCGGACGGCTGCATCCAGCTGTCGTCGCGCAGGCTCCACGGCAGGCTCGAGGACCGGACGCAGTAGGTGCCGCGATCCCAGGTCTGCCGCCAGCAGTCGCCGCCGTAGTAGACCCAGTTGTCCTCGATCTCGGCCGTGGCCCCGTACTCGATCCAGATCGGCCGGCGGCTCCAGTCGTGGATCCGGTTGCGGTAGATCTTGGCATGGCCGCCGGCGACGTAGACGCCGACGTCCTGCGAACCGATCGCCGATTCGTGGATCGACAGGCGGCCGTCCGACACCACGCCCACCGTCGTGCGGCAGATGCGGCTGCGCGAGATGTCGACCTGCGAGCCGCGGTCGAGATGCAGGCCGTTGCGCCAGCCGCAGATGACAGTGTTGCGGATGTTCAGCGAACCGGAGCCGCTGCGCAGGCCCCGCACCAGCAGCCCGTTGCCGGCCGAGCCGGAGGTCGAGCGCGAGATGATGCCCGTCTGGTCGATCAGGCTGTCGACATTGTTGGCCGGCGTCACGTCGATGCCGGTCTCCTCGCCGAGGATGCGGGTGCGGGCGATGTCGAGCTGGACCGACTCGCCCGAGACCGCCGCGTCCCAGGTGTGGGCGTCGATGAAGCTGTCGCGCATGATCAGCTTGCCGCCGGAAGCGTAGACGGCCGCGGCGTCGCCCCAGTAGTTCACGGTCGTGCGCACGAGCGCCACGTCGCCGCCCCAGGACTCGATGCAGGCCGTGCGGCCGCCCTTCTCGCTGGTCAGGACCAGATCGCGCAGTTCGACGCCGCGGACCCCTTCGGCGATGCGGATGCAGGGCGCGCCCTCCGGCGCGGCGATGGTCGCCGGGGCCGTCGCTGGGGCGGGGTCGAAGATCGAAGCGCCCTCGGCGGCGATGGTCACCGGATACTCGACGATCACCGTCTCGCGGCAGACGCCGCCGCGCGAGCGGATGTAGAGGATGCCGCCGTCCGCGAGGCTGCGCAGGGCGTCGGACACCGGCGTCGGCCCGGCGTTCGGGTCGCCGCAGTCCACCGTCGCGGTCTGCAGGTCGCGCGGCCAGTATCCGTTGGGCGGATAGTAGTCATTCCAGCCCGGCCGGGGCTGGCCCCAGCGGTACTTGCCCGGCTTCCAGCGATCGGGACGCCAGCGCGGCTTCAGCGGCGGGGTGATCAGGCCGCCGAAGTTGGGGCGGATCTGCTGGTCCACGCGGGCGGCGGCGTCGGGGAAGGCCTGGACGGAGGTGGCGGCCAGGGCCACCGCGGCAGCCGTCAGGGCGGCCGGCAGCAAGCGCTTGAGCGTCTTCATCGGTAATAATCCCTGTCGCGGGGAACGGGCCGCGGACGCGACACTTGCGCCAGCACCTGCTGGAGACGGTTGGCCGACGGCTTGAAGCCCGAGAGGGCGGCGTCGATCTGGTAGACGACGGCGCCGGCCTTGTCCTGGTCGGCCACGCCCGAGACCCCGAGCGAGAAGAAGGTCGACATGGCGTACTTGGCCTCGGCCGAGCCCTGCTTGTCGGCCTCGGCGTACCAGTAGAAGGCGCGGGCGTAGTCGCGCGGCACGCCGACGCCCTCCGAATACATCACCGCCAGCACCAGCTGCGCCTTGGGCGAGCCGTTGACCGCGGCGTACTGGATCGCGCGGACCTTCTCGATCGGCTGGAACACGCCGGTCTGCGGCCGGCCGACCATGGCCTGGAACGACTGGACGTCGCCGGGATAGAGGGCGTCCTCGTTGAACACCGGCTTGGGCGTGACGCGCAGGTAGGTCAGCGCCTCGGCGATATGGATGAAGGGCAGCTCGCGGAGGCGCTGCAGCGCCGCCTGCTGACCGTCGTTGTACTGGTCACTTTCGTCCGAATGCGGAACGCCCGACTCCGGCGCCTCCGGCGGATAGAACTCGTACGGCGGCGTCCAGCGGCGCGCCTTCTGCTCGACATAGGCGCCGGCGGCGGCGCGCTTGGCCGAAGACCGCTCGAAGTCCTTCAGCATGACATAGGCGCCGACATCGCCAGTCTGCACGGCGAGGTAGTTGTAGAGGTAGGCGTCGATGTCGTTGCGCGGGAACAGGTTCAGCGCGGCCTGATGCGCCGGCTTGTTCGGCCGCCCCCGGGCGGCCACGGCCTGGCGGTTGTCCGCCGGCTCGCCGTAGGGGCCGAAGTAGCCGTCGTGCATGCGGGCGAGCGTGCGGTAGCCCTCCGCCCCCTGGGTCGACAGCACATAGATGACGCGGTTGCGGACCTTGTCCTGCTCCTCGGTCGTCATCCGCGACAGCAGCCGGTCGAGCGAGGCGTAGGCGATCTTGCGCTCGACGGCGCGGCAGTCGTCGAACCGCGACACCGCCTTGCCCTCGGCCTGCGCCGAGCGGCGGCTGTAGGCGGCGATCGGGGCGTAGCCGTCGGGGTTGGTCAGGGCGAGCGCGTACCAGACGGCCGCCTCGACATCGTCCTCGAGGTTCTTGTCGGCCGCCCGCTGGCCCTCGTAGCGACGCGCCAGCTCCAGCTGGGCGAAGAAGTCGCCGGTGAAGCCGCGGCGGCGCAGGGTGCGGATCTCGATCTGCTGGCCATTGAACTGCGGCTGCGTGCCCGTGGGCGAGGCAGGGCGGGGACAGGCGACTTCGCCCTTGCCGCCGAACCAGCCGTTCGGTCCCGTGTCGCAGCCCACCAGCGGCAGGATCACCGCCGCCACCAGCACCGCAATTGACGCGCCACGGATCAGCGGCCCTTTGCCCGGGGCATCCGGCCCGGAGAGGGGATCGCTGGTCTCGTGCATTACTCTCACCCCCTCACGCCACCCGGCCGTTAACTATTTCGGCGAACGCGACTCTTCGCAGCCCCCCGCGCCGAGTCAAGCGCGCGAGGCTCCCCTATTAACCATATTTCGGGGGACAAGCGGCCGGAGTGAACCTTGTTCGCCCGGGACGCGAAATCCGCCCCCCCGTTTCCGGACGTCGCCTCGCCAAGGGCGACCTTGCGCCCTGTTTTCGCCCCAGGCGGAGAGCGAACAATGGTCGAGGGACGAAAGCTTCAGGGGAATCACATGGGTGGTGTGAGGCGCTTCAGGTCGTTTGTCAGCCTTCTGGCCATTTCGGCCATCATCGCCGGGTCGGCGCCGCCGACGCTGACGGCTGCGGCGGCGACGCCCGCGACCTCGGGGACGCCGACGCCGGCCGACTGCGAAAAGCTGGGCTTCCGGATCGGCGACGGCGATTCGGTCACCGTCACCGGCGCCCGCGCGCGCCCGAGCCGTTTCGCGCCACCCGTCGGCATGGCCCCGCCGCCGCCCCCTCCGGCGCCGCCTCCCCCGCCGCCGCCGCCGGTGGCGATGCACGCCCCGTCACCAGTCATGGCGCCGCCGGGCGCGGCCGAGGCCTACAGGCCGACCGGCGTCGACACCGAGCGGTACCCGGGGGCCTCGTCCAACCCGATCCGGCAGGTCGCCGAGCAGCCGGTCTCGACCTTCTCGATCGACGTCGACACCGCCGCCTACGCCAACGTGCGCCGCTTCCTGACCGACGGAACCCTGCCGCCGCGCGACGC
>CALKHU010000131.1 GCA_937991555.1 uncultured Caulobacter sp. | reverse complement strand
CGGGCGGCGGCGGCGGCGCCTTGCGGGCCGCGGCGGTCTCAGGGCCGGATCGCTTGCCGAACACCGGGCGCTACTTCTTCCTGAACAGGCCGCCCAGAAGAGACGTCTTCTGGACGGGCGGCGGCTCGCGCCGGGCGATGAGCTGGGCCAGCTGGGCGACGCCTTCGGCCGCCTTCGACTTCGGCGCGACCTCGGCGATCATCTGGCCGTGGTTGGCCGCCTGGCCAAAGGCCTTCGGCTCGAACGGCAGGCACAGCGAGGGCTCCAGGCCCAGCGCCGCGCCGAAATCCTTCACCGGCACCTCGGGCCGGCCGGGCACGCCGACCTGGTTCAGCACCAGCCGCGGCGGCGCGTCGTTCGGCCGGGCCTGCCTGACCAGGTCGATCATGTTCTTCGCGTTGCGCAGCGAGGCCAGGTCCGGCGTGGCGACGATCACCAGGTCGTCGGACGACACCAGCATCTTCCGCTTCCAGGCGCTCCAGGCGTGCGGCAGGTCGAGCACCACGAACGGCGCCGCCGACCGGATCTTCTGGGCCACCTCCTCGAAGGCGTCCGGATGGATGTCGAAGTCCTGGTCGAGGGTCGCCGGCGCCGCGAACAGCGACAGCCGGTCGGTGACCCGCACCATCATCCGGTCCATCAGCACCGGGTCGAGACGGTCGGGCTGGCCCAGCGCGTCCGCCACGCCCTGCAACGGGTCCTGGTTGAAGTTCAGGCCGGCGGTGCCGAACGGCAGGTCGAAGTCGGCCAGCACCACCCCGGCCTGGATGCGCTCGGCCAGGGCCCAGGCGAGGTTGTGGGCCAGGGTCGAGGCGCCGACGCCGCCCTTCGCCCCGACGACCGCGATCTGGCGTCCGGTGAAGGGCGCCGACGGATCGGCGTAGAGGCCTGCCACCGCGCGGACGATCTGCAGCGGGGTCAGCGGCGGCACCAGATACTCGCTGACGCCGCGGCGCATCAGCTCGCGATACAGGGCGATGTCGTTGGCCGAGCCGATGGTGACGACCTTGGTGCCCGGGTCGCAGACCTCGGCCAGCCGGTCCAGCTGGGCGAGCAGTTCCGGGGCCGGATCGAGGCTTTCGACCACCACAAGCGAGGGCGTAGGCTGGTTCTGGTAGTGGTCGACGGCCGCCTGGATGCCGCCCGGGCGGACCAGGGTGGCGGCGCGCGCCATGCGCCGGTCGCCGGCGGCCTTCTCGACCAGCTCGGCGGTCTCGGGTCGCGCGCAGAAGGCGTGGATCGTGATGCGCGGGATGCTCGCCTCGCCCATCACCGCATCGCCGACCCCCATGTCCTGGATCTGGCTGTGAGCCGGAGCGGAGGCATAGGCGGAGGACGGGGGCACTGGGGACGCTGCGGAAACCGGGGAGGGCGACAGGTCGGCGAACGGGTCGTCGTCGAACGCCGGACGCGCCGGCGGGAAGTCCGCGAACGGATCGTCCGCCGCCGCCCCGGCCGCCGGTCGCACCAGCGGCGCGTCGTCACGCCACGGGTCGGCCGCGCTCGGGGCGAACTCGTCGTCGGCCTCGAAGCCCAGGTCGAACGGGTCGTGTCCTGCGGGTCTGGTGTTCATGGCTACTCGATCGCCTGCGAGACCGCCCCCGAGGCCTGGCTGTCCTTGGCCGTCGAGGTGACCTCGCCCTTGCGGTACTTGTCGAAGACCGTCGCCCGGCGGGCCGGGTCGGCGGGATCCATGTCGCGCGCGCCGAGCAGGTCGGCCGGGTTGGCGACCTGGGCCGCCATGTTGGACGTCACCGCGCACCCCAGGTTGGCGTAGGCGCCGTTGTTGAAGGTCCGCGTCATGTCGCCCCAGGCGCCGCAGTTCGGCGTCGTCACGGCGTAGCGCCGGAACCCGACCACGACCGGCGCGTCCTGCGCGTCCCCGGCGTCGTACCCGACCAGCCGCACGGCCTCGGCGGGCGCGCCCTGCGAGACCAGGAAGGCGCGGGCCTCGCTGCCCACGCGATAGCCGCCCTGGTTGGGCGCGGAGACCAGGATCTCGCCGCCTTCCGCCTGCATCCAGCGGGCGTGGAACTCGGCCAGGGCGCGGGCCTGGTTGCCCGACAGGCCGGTCGGGTGCGCCGCGAGCCGGATCTCGTCGGGCTGCGGCGTGACCTGGACCTGGGCCGGCCAGCGGTCGAGCGTGGTCGGCGCATAGGGCCGCGCGGCGACCGCCGGGGCCCCGCCGTGGGCGCAGGCCCCCAGCGCCAGGGCGGCGGCGACGGGCGTCAGGCGGACAAGGGTCGGCTTCTGCATCGCGCTACTCGATCACATAGCCGATCGGACCCTGCCAGGTCCGGCCGGCGTTGGCGCCCGGCGGGGCCTGCACGGTCTTGTTCAGCTTGCCGAACAGGATGGTCTCGGCGTCGTTCGCGAACCTCAGGCCATCGGCCGGGGTCTGGAAGGCGTCGGGGTTGTTGGGGTCGACCAGGTAGGCGGTGACCAGCACCACCATCTCGGTGTCGCCCGCCAGGTAGTCCCGCGACCGGAACAGCGAGCCGAGCACCGGCAGGGCGCCGACGCCCGGCAGGGCGTCGAGGTTCTCGCGCGTCTGCTGCTGGATCAGGCCGGCGATCATCATCGAGCCGCCGGACGGCAGTTCGACGGACGTCTCGGCCCGCCGGACCGTCAGCGCCGGGATGGTCAGGCTGGTGTTGCTGGCCGCGCTGCCCAGGGTGAAGGCCCCCTGGGTGGTGAGTTCGGAGATCTCGGTGGAAATCTTCAGCGAGATCCGCCCCCCGGACATCACCACCGGGGTGAAGGCCAGGCCGACGCCGAAGGGCTTGTACTCGACGGTGACCGAGCCGGACGAATTGTCCTGGTTCACCGGCACCGGATACTCGCCGCCGGCCAGGAAGCGCGCCGCCTCGCCGGAGACGGCGGTCAGGTTCGGCTCGGCCAGGGTGCGCACGAGGCCGACGCGCTCGAAGGCCCGGATCGAGCCGGTCAGGCTGTCGCCGCCCTCGGCGTAGCTCCCGCCGATCGAGGCCCCGCCCGGCAGCGTGCCGTTGATGCTGAAGTTGGCCGCCTGGCCCAGGGTGATCGAGCCCGATCCCTGCTGCAGCACGGCGTTCAGGTTGACGCCCAGCTGCTTGATGACGCTGCGCTGGACCTCGACGATGCGCACCTTGAGCATCACCTGGTCCTTGCCGGCGACGCTCAGCATGTTGAGCACCTGCTCGGGCTTGGCGACGTAGCGGGCGGCGATCTGGCCGGCCCGTTCGGCGTCGATCGGGTTCTGCACCATGCCGGTCAGGATCACCGCGTCGCCGATCGACTCGACCTTGACGCGGGCGCCGGGGATGACGCGGTTGATGGTCGCCGCCAGCGCGCCGCCGTCGGCGTCGACGCGGATGTTCAGCGACAGGATCCGGCGGCCGGAGGCGTCGAACAGGATGGCGTCGGTCTGGCCCGAAGCCATGCCCAGCACATAGATCCGCCGCGGCGTGCGCAGCACGGCGTCGGCCACGGCCGGGTTGGTGATCAGGATGTCGCGGACGTCGACCGGCAGTTCGACGATCGCCGACTTGCCGCGGGGCAGCGACAGGTCCTGCGACGCGCCCCCGGCGGCGAGGTCGACGCGGACGGTGGTCGAGCCGGGCATGCCGGCGAGTCCGGCCCCCTGGGTCTCGACCGGCAGCGACTGGGCCATGACGGCCGGCGCCGCGGCCTGGGCGAGCGCGGCGATCAGGGCGACGGGCGCCAGGGAGCGGAGCAGGCGCGTCTTCGTCATTGCGACACCATCACCTGGCTGGCCTGCCCGGCCCGGAACACCCGCACGGTCTCGCCCGCGCCGATGGGCGCCGATCCGCGGGTGGTCGGGGCGCCGGCGTCGGCGTAGGAGC
Organism: uncultured Caulobacter sp.; assembly: GCA_937991555.1. Taxonomy (GTDB): domain Bacteria; phylum Pseudomonadota; class Alphaproteobacteria; order Caulobacterales; family Caulobacteraceae; genus Caulobacter. The sequence continues at coordinate 2,784 of CALKHU010000131.1, read as the reverse complement.
GCAGCGCCAGGCTCAGGGCGCCGCCGCCCTTGGCCTTGACCTGGGCCCCGGCGACCAGCTCGGTGTCGGCGGCGGAAACCTCGAGGGTGGCCACCGCCCCGACCATGGTCTGGGCGTCCTTGGCCGGCTGGGCGGTCTGGTCGATGGCCAGGACCTTGACGTTGCGCAGCACCGTCTCGGTCAGCACGCCGCGGTCGCCGTCGTCCCGGCTGACGATCAGGTCGACGCGGTCGCCCGGCAGCACGAAGCCGCCGGCGGCGGTGTCGACGGTGACGCCGACGGACATGGCCCGCATGCCCGGCGCCAGCACGACGGCCATGTAGTTGCCCTCGCCCTGCTTGACGATCTTGCGGGCGACGATCGGCTCGCCGGCGACGAACTGTTCGCGGACCACCGCGCCGTCCAGCGCCTTGATGGCGGAATCCCCGAACAGGCCCTCGGCCGTGGTCGCGGCGGCCTTGGCGGCGCCCGCGGCGCCGTCGGGCTTGACCGCCGGCGGGGCGCCGTCGGTGGTGAAGGTCGGGCTCAGGCCCTCGGCCGGCCAGTCCTGCCAGCCCAGGTCGGCGGCGGTCAGCCGCGTTCCGATCGGCAGGTCGCGCTTGGCGACCAGCACGCGGACGGTCGGCTTGGCGGTCGGGGCCGCGGCGGCGGCGGCCACCGGCGCCTTCTTGGGCGCGAAGGCGCCGCGCACCACGAAGGCCAGCGCGATGGCGGCCACGGCGGCGATCACCAGGATGAGGAGGCGGGCGGCGCTCATAAGGTCGGACTGACCCCGGAAGGGACTCTAAGGCGTTCGAGCGTCCGGCCGGTCCGGCGCGGGCGCATGGGCGATTCGTCGCCGTCCCTTCTGGCGGCCGCTCACATTCCTGCGGGCATGGTTAACGCCCGCCTAAGCCTCGCCTACGAAAGGCCGGGGAAGAGCTGGGCCGTCAGGCTCATGGGGAAGGCCGCCAGGGCGCCGGCGGCGATCGCCACGCCATAGGGAACGTTCTCGCCGGGCGTGGTCAGCCGGCCGACCCAGCCGCCGAGGCCGATGGTCACCGGGCGGAACCAGCCGGAACGCGCCACGAGCAGGGAAAGGGCGAGGCCGCCGCCGGCGAGGGCGGTCACGGCCAGGAACGGCAGCAGCGCCGACCAGCCCAGCCAGAGGGCCACGGCGGCGAACAGCTTGGCGTCGCCCCCGCCGATCCAGCCGGCGGCGAACATGCCCATGCCGACCAGCAGGGCGCCGAAGCCGACCAGGACCGCCAGGCCGATCTGCGGCAGCGGAACCCCCAGGGCCAGGGCGGCGGGGAAGTACAGGCCGATCAGGGCCAGCGAGATCCAGTTCGGAATGGTGAAGCTGGTGGCGTCGCGCATGGCGGCGACGATGGCCAGGGCCGGGAAGGCGATCAGGAGCAGGAACTGGAGCAGCGGAAGCATGACTGGACCGGCTTTCGACGAGATCCGGATAGTGCGCCGCATGCGGTGAACCGAAGGTTACGCGGCGCGGCGATGCGGCCGGAAAGCAGAAGGGCCGCGGATTGCTCCGCGGCCCCCTGTTTTCCGAAGCGACGTCCGGGCTTAGCCGCCGGCGCCGTCGAGGCCGGTGTTGATGTCCTCGAACGCGGTGTTGAGCTTGCCGCCCAGGGTCGAGACGGCGGTGATGATCACGACCGCGATCAGGGCGACGATCAGGCCGTATTCGATGGCCGTGGCGCCCGATTCATCCTTGGCGAAGCGCGTCATAAACTTGGTCATTGCTTGATCTCCTCATCAGCAAGCTGGCGTTTGCGGGCTCAAGCCGCTTGGCCTGCTCGCCCCCGAAAACAAGGCCACTCTCGCAGGGTGCGTTTAATGGCCAGTAAACAGCAGAAGACCGGCCAACTTTTTTCTATAGTTTACTTGGATTTACTATTAGGATCGGTTAACCATAAGCCCCGAAACGGTCCCGGATTCTCTATAGGAATCGCGTCCGCCCGCGCGTGAGTCATTTTCAGTCTTTGTTGACCATTCGGGACCACCCTCGGCGTCGCCTTCAGCCCGCCGGAATTCCGTCATGCGCCGCCTCCTGAGCCTCGCCGCCGTCCTGGCCGCCCTCTCCGTCGCCGCCCCGGCGATGGCGCAGAGCCTGCCGATCCGCATCGACCAGGCCGCCCGGGTGGTGCTCGCCGGAACGGCACGGGACGTGATCATCGGCAATCCCGCGGTCGCCGACGTCACCGTGCTGGACGCCCGGACGCTGGTGGTGACGGGCAAGGGCTACGGCATCACCAACCTGATGGTGGTCGACGGCCGCGGCCGCACCATCCTCGATCGCCAGATCATCGTCTCGGCCAACGACGACGGCCGGGTGACGATGTATCGCGGCGGCGACCTCTACAACTACGCCTGCGCCCCGCGCTGCGAGCGCACGCCGATGCCGGGCGAGAAGGACAGCACCTACCAGCAGGCGGCGCCGTCGTTCACCGCCGCGGTGCAACGCGCCCAGAGCGCCGCCGGTCCGGCGCAGGGCCAGTAGGCGAACGCGGCGTTCGCCGAGTAAACCGCCGGTTAGGGACGGCTCGCTATCCTCCGCCTCGTCGAGAGGGGAAAGTGCGCCCTATGGTCCGAGCGGCCCGCAAGATCAGAGCCTGGCGCCGACGCTTCGCGCAGGCGCGCGACGGCGCCACCGCGGTCGAGTTCGCGCTGATCGCCGCGCCGTTCCTGGCGCTGATGTTCGGCGTTCTCGAGCTGGGCATGGTGTTCATGGTCTCCACGACGCTCGACAACGCCACGGAGTCGGCCGCGCGGAAGATCCGGACC
>CALKHU010000130.1 GCA_937991555.1 uncultured Caulobacter sp. | reverse complement strand
GCTCGAACGTCGCCGTCACGTCGATGCGGACCTTCAGCTCGCCGGCCTCGACAGGCGTCGACTCCGCCTTGTCGAAGCGGGCGGCGGCCAGCATCGGCGGCATCGGCGAAGGGGGAACATAGCCGCCGCCCTCGCTGAAGGTGACCAGCCGGGCGACGCGGTAGCCCATGGCCTTCGCATAGAGGTCGGCCTTGGCCTGCAGCGCCTTCGCCGCCTCCAGCCGCGCGGCGTCTTCGGCGGCCGCGCCGTCCTGCAGGCCGAAGCTGACGCCGCCGACGTTGGTGGCCCCCGAGTTGACGGCCGCGTCGATCGCCTGGCCGAGCCGGGCGAGGTCGCGGACCACGATGGTGACGGTGTTGCTGGCCTGGTAGCCGGTCAGGCGCGGCGGCAGGTTCTCCTGGTAGACATACTGCGGGCTGAGGTTCAGGCCGCTGGTCTGGATGTCGCGGTCGGCGATGCCGCCCTTCTTCATGGCCGCGATGACCTGGTTCATCTTCACCGCGTTCAGGCGCATGGCCTCGGCCGCCGTCGGCGCCTCGGTGGTGACGCCGAGACTGATCGTCGCCTGGTCCGGTCGCACGCGGGTCTCGCCGTAGGCCGACAGGCTCAGCGTGGTGGCGCGGAACACCGCGTCCGCGGCGGCGGGCGTGGTCTGCGCGGCTGCGGCCCCGGCGACGCCGGCGGTTCCGGTGACGATCAGGGCCGAGACGGCGGCGGCCCGGAAGAGGGCTTTCATGGCTTTATCTCCTGCGGGGCTCCGTTGAGCGGCCCCGTCCTGCGCTGTTTGGCGAAGTCTACATGAACCGCGGCTTTAAGGCGCGTTGGCGGCGCGTCAGCGAGACCGCGGCGGAGACGGAGGCCCCGCGGCGGCGGTCCCGGCCAACCGGGCGCCGCCCGCCGGCCTGTCAGACGGCGGCCCCAACGCGGCGGCGGCGGCGGGGTCTGCGCAGGAACGCGAACGCCCCGACAACGGACAGCACAGCCAGCCCGATCCCGGTCAAGGCCGCCATGACATCCCAGACCCGTCCGCCGACCTTGGCCGCGTGCAGCGGATAGACAGCGTTGAACGCACGCTCGCCCGGCGTGAGTAGCTCGGCGTCGACGGCGCCGATCACAGCGCCGGTGGCGGGATTGATCGACACGCTCGTCCGTCCGTTGGGGTGCCACTCCGTGGGCCGGCGGAGCCGCAACGCGGCTGGCTTGTCCGGCCCGTTCGGCCACACCGCCATCCGGGGCGCGGCGCCGGGGAAGGCCGAGGCGGCGCCCTGCACCGCTGCGACCCAGTCGACGTCGCCGGCCTGCGCGACGGGCGCGGGCGGCGGCGTCGGCCGGCTGACCGTCAGGACGTTCATCAGCCAGCGCCCCTGGTCAGGAAACACCATCGCGGCGCCCGTCAGGGAGACACCGATAATCGGCAGGGCCAGGAGGACGCCCAGGTCGCGATGGTGGCCGAGAAGATCGCGGCGCGCCGCGGAGGACGGCCAGACGCGCCAGGCGAAGCTGCGGGCGGCGGGCGCCCAGATGATCAGGCCGCTGACGACCATCAGGGCGGCGAACAGGCCGGCGAGGCCGGCGATGATCTCGCCGGTGTCGCCGCCGAGAAGGTGGTGATGCAGGTCGAACAGCCACTCCTCGGCGCGGCCGTTCCGGGGCCAGCGCGCGATCTCGCCGCCGGCCTGGTCCACATAGGCGCCGCCGCCGTCCGCAAAGCCGACCTGATGCACCGCCAGCCCCTCCTGGGCGAGCGTCACATACCGCAGCCCTTCCGCGCCGTAGCGGGCCTCGATCGCCTCCAGCGCCCTGCCCATCGCTATGGCCGAGGCGTCGTGGGTCGTGCGCGCCTCGGGTACGACGAGCCGGACATAGTCCTGCTTGAAGACCAGCAGCGCGCCGGAAAGCCCCAGCACGGCGAGGACCAGACACAGGGCCACGCCGGACCAGGCGTGGACCTGCCGGAGGGCGGTCAGCATCAGAAGCGGCGCTCCACCGCGATCGAAACCACCCGCCCCCGTCCAGCGAAGTAGCGGGCGTTGTCGGTCGGCCGGACCACCTGGCTGTGGTAGGTCACGTACTGGGTGTCGAACAGGTTGGAGACGCTCAACGAGATGTCTCCGTGCCGGGTTTCGACCCGTGCGAACGCATCCGTGACGTCAAAGCCCCTGAAACGTCCCGCGGACGGCACGCCTTCAAAGCTGCGCTCGAGATACTGCTGGTTCTGCAGCCGGAATGCGAAGGGGCCCACCGCGTAGTCGACGGCAAGGTTGATGCGGTCGGGGCTGATATTGGCGCCGTCGAGATCCTGGTCGACACGGCCGTCGCCGTTTCCGTCGGTGCGTCCATCGAGCGCGGCGTAGGCGCCGGAGACGGTGAGGCCCGTGATCGGGGTTTCCCAGCGCGCGCTCAGTTCAAGGCCCCTGATCTCGGTGCGCTGGCGTTGAACCTCGAAGATGTCTCCCGCGCGCAAGACCAGCAGCGCGCCCTTGTCCGAGTTGCTCCAGAAGTAGGCGGCGGAGGCGCTGACCGTGGCGCTGCGCCATTCCAGCCCCAGTTCGGTATTGTCCGACACCACCGGATCAAGATCGAGGAATGTATCGACGTCCTGGTTCGGGCGGTTCACCGCCCGCAGGATGCGGCCGACGTCAGGCATGGTGAAGCCCTGCGCATAGGACGCGTAGGCCGTCAGGTTTGACGACACCTCGACTGTCGCGCCGACGTTGACGAGGGTTTCCTGGAACTCGGGCGAACCGCCGGACACCTGTTGCGGGCCATAGGAGTAAAGGGTCTCGTAGTCGCCCACCTCGAGGCTGGCCTGCTCCCGGCGCACGCCGGCGGCGACCGTTACCCGGTCGTTCCACAGCGACTGGTAGAGCTGCATGAAGGGAGCGGTCGAGGTGAAGGTCGTCAGCGGCACCCACTTGCGGCCGGTGGCGATCAGCTCCTGGAAGGTCTCGTCCTGGAGCATGTCGAGCCCGGCCGTGAAGCGAAGGCCGGGGATCGACCCCACTTCCCGTTCGAAGGCGACGCGAAGGCCGAGCTTGTCGGAGTTGTTCGACGACTGGTCGAACAAGCCGCCCCCCGGCCGGATTCGAGGGTCCTGGAAGTCCGCGAACACCCCGCCGCCGAAGACCGACTCGAAGTCCTGGTAGAAGAGCTGGCCGTTCAGGGCGCCCCCGAGAAGATCATTGTCGCGGTAGGTCAGCGACACCGTGCGCACCGTGTTCGTCGGGATTTCCCCGGGGGATGTTCCGCGAACCGACGTCGCCGGCCTGCCCGCCGCGCGGGACCCGTTCACCAGCACATAGTCTCCGTCGCCTTCCAGCTCGAACTGCTGGGCCATCAGCTCCAGCCGGCGGGTGTCGGTGAAATCGAGGCCGGCCTTGAGGAACAGGGAGACGCTGACGCTGTCCTGCACCTCGCCCTGGGTGCCGTCCACGCCCACGCGCCGGCCGTCCCCGGAATAGAATGCGCCCCGGCTCTGGGCGGCCAGGCCCAGCGTGAGGTCCGCCGCTCCGAAGTCCCGGCCGGCCCGCGCACCGAGACGGTAGCCGTAGCCGTCACCCTGGAATTCGTTGGCGGCCGAGATCTGGGCCAGCAGCCGGCCCTCCCAGGCGCCCTCCCGGCGGGGCGCGGGCACGGTCACATAGTTCACGACGCCGCCCGTGGCGCCGATGCCCTGGATCGCGTTGGAGCCGAAGATCACCTCCACGCGGTCCACGAAGAACGGATCGATCGTGTAGCCTTCGCGCGCACCGTCGCGCAACGGATTGGACTGGGGGACGCCGTCGATCAGAAACAGCGGCCGACGGCCGCGCAGGCTTTCACCCTGCCCCGTCAGCTTCTCGCGCGTCGGGGAGAATGACGGAATGAGCGTTGCGACGACATCCACCGCCGAGCCGGTAAGTTGCGCCTGCTGGTCCAGCCGCCCGGCGTCGATGACCTCGATGGTGTTCGGCAGGGCGCTGGCGGGCAGCGAGGTGCGGGCCGCCGTGACGACGATCGCGTCCACCGACCGCTCCGGCTCGACGCGCGGCTGCGCATAGGCCGCTCCGCAGGCCGCCCAGACCATCGCCACGCCGCTGACGAACAGCTGCTGCTTCCCCATTACGAACCCCTGTTGCGAACTGATTGCAAAAGGCGGGATCGCATAGATGCTACTAATTCGCAAGTGCGGCGTGGCGGCGCATCGCCAAAGGCCAACCGGCGCTCACGTTCTCGAAGAGGGTCTCGCGGGCGCCCGTCCCTGCCGCGGCAGTCCACAGCGCACCACGGTAGGCCCGGCAGGACTCGAACCTGCAACCAGACCGTTATG
>CALKHU010000129.1 GCA_937991555.1 uncultured Caulobacter sp. | reverse complement strand
TCGATGGCGGCGCGCGCCCTGGCGCGGCTGTCGAACAGGCCGCGCTCGACGAGCAGCAGGTCGATGCGCTTGCGGGTCATCCGACCCTCTTCGCAGATCAGGCGGTCTCGCCGGCGAGGCGCCGCGCCGCCTTGTCACGACCGATCAGCGGCAGGATAGCCGCCATGTCCGGACCGTGCTCGAGGCCCGTCAGGGCCTTGCGCAGCGGCATGAACAGGCCGCGACCCTTGGCCCCGGTCCGCGCCTTGACCTCACCGGTCCAGGCGCTCCAGGTGGTCTCGTCGACGGTCGCCGGCAGCAGGTCCAGCGCGGCCTCGACCACCGCCCGGTCGTCGTCGCCGATAACCGGGGTCACGGTCCCGCTGACGACGGCGGCCCATGGGCCGACGTCGCCGAACAGCGTCAGGTTCTGCCGGACGGCCAACCAGAAGGCTTCGCCGAGATCGGCGTCGATCGCCGCAAGCCGTTGCTTCGCCTCGGAATACGGCATCGCGTGGATGATCGCCGCATTGACCCTCGCGAGATCCTCCGGATCCCAGCGCGCGGCGCGGTGGGCCATCTTGCCGAAGGCGAAGTCGGCGGCGAGGGCCTCGATCGAGGCGCCCGGCTCCAGCGGGTCGGAGGTGCCGATGCGGGCGAGGTGGGAGACGACGGCCAGCGGCTCGTAGCCGTCAGCGCGCAGCTGCGAGATCGATAGCGAGCCCAGTCGCTTGCTCAGCCCCTGGCCATCCGCGCCGACCAGCAGCGTCGTGTGGCCGAAGGTCGGGATCGCCGCGCCGAGCGCCTCGAAGATCTCGATCTGGGCGCCGGTGTTGGTGACATGGTCCTCACCCCGGATGATGTGGGTGATGCCCATGTCGATGTCGTCGACGACCGACGGCAGGGTGTAGAGGTAGGCGCCGTCCTCGCGGACCAGGACCGGGTCGGACATCGAGGCGGTGTCCACTTCGCAGTGGCCGCGGGCGAGGTCTTCCCAGGTCACCCGCTTGCCGTCCAGCCTGAAGCGCCAGTGAGGCCTGCGGCCTTCCGCCTCGAGCCTGGCGCGGTCTTCGTCCGTCAGCTTCAGGCCGGCGCGGTCGTAGATCGGCGGCTGGCCGCGCGACAGCTGGACCTTGCGGCGCAGCTCGAGCTCCTCGGGCCGTTCGTAGCAGGCGTAGAGCCGGCCCGACGCCTTCAGCCGCTCGACGGCGGCGTCGTAGACCGCGAACCGCTTCGACTGGTTGTGGCGCTCGCCCCAGGTCATGCCGAGCCAGGTCAGGTCGGCCTCGATGCCGTCCTCGTACTCCCGGGTCGAACGCTCGAGATCGGTGTCGTCGATACGCAGCACGAAGGTCCCGCCCTGCCCGCTGGCGAACAGCCAGTTGATCAGGCCGGTGCGGATGTTGCCGACATGCAGTCGACCCGTCGGGGACGGTGCGAAGCGGACCTTCACGGTCATGGTGGAGACGTCCTTGTGAGAGGCGCGCTAGGTCGTCTCTGAGCGCCCCAAAGTCAAGCGGAGAGGGCCTGATCGATCAGCCGCTGGTCCTGGTCATAGACCCAGCACTCGGCCAGCAGGCCGTCTTCGACGCGATAGACCAGGACCCGTTCGACCACGCGCGTGGCGCCGCCGATTGTCAGTTGCTCGCGCACGATCACGGTCGCCCGCTCCGGGCCGGCCATGACGTCGACCACGCCGGCGAGCTTGCGGTCGGTGCGGCGGGTGAACTCCATCAGGGCGCCGATCGCCTCGGCCTTTCCGCGCATGGTCTTCGCGAACGGATTGTCGCCGAACCAGTGCAGCACGAAGCCGTCGGCGTAGGTGGCCATCATCTCGGGGAAATCGCCCGCCAGCCAGGCGTCGACGTACCGTCGGACCGCCGCGAGGTTGGCCGCCGTCGCGGCCGCAGGATCATCGGACATCGTCGCCTCCGCCATGCCGGAAGAAGGCCATGTCCGCCCGCAAAAGAAAACCGCCCCGCCGGCGGGTCGCAGGCGGGGCGGAAACCGTCAGTCGTCGCGATGGACCCGTTCGCGGCGCTCGTGCCGCTCCTGGGCCTCGAGGCTCAGGGTCGCGATCGGGCGGGCCTCGAGCCGGGCGAGGCCGATCGGCTCGCCGGTCTCCTCGCAGTAGCCATAGGACCCGTCCTCGATCCGCCGAAGCGCCTCGTCGATCTTCGAGATCAGCTTCCGTTGGCGATCCCGGGTCCGCAATTCCAGAGCCCGGTCAGTCTCCGACGAAGCGCGATCCGCGAGGTCGGGATGGTTCTCAGTCTCCTTCTGGAGATGCGTCACCGTTTCCCGAGATTCCCGAAGGATGTCTTCCTTCCAGTCGAGCAGCTTTTGCTTGAAGTACTCGAGCTGTCGCTCGTTCATGAACTCCTCGTCCTCGGAAGGACGATAGGTGTCAGCCTTAACCAGAACGCTAGCCGCCTGCATTGACGCTCCACGCCCCCATCCACGCGCTCGCTCATGCGAGCGCGGCCTTATAACAAAAGCCCTGCGACAGACAATGAACCTCGTGTTCGACGTGCGTTCATGCCGCAATTCTCGCCTGTTCGAGCTTGGCGATCTCGACCGCGGCGCGGGTCTCGATCTCGTCGAGCAGGCCTTCCAGCCGCGCGTCCTCGGTGTTCTGGCGCTCTTCCCGGACCGCCCGGACGAGACGATCCAGCGACGACGGTGAAAGCTCGCCGTCGATCAGCGCGATCCTGACCTCGTCCAGCACGTCCAGGATCCGCCCGGCCCTGGTCACCGCCCGCTTGCGGCGCTCCAGAGGGCCGCCGACATCCTGCAGGGCGAGCAGGGCCTCGATGCCGGACACGCCGACAACGCCGGCGCTGCGCGCCACGCCTGCGGCGGCCGTGGCGCCGTCGACGGCGGGAAGGCTGAACGCGCCTCCGCCGCCGGCGGGCCTTGCGGCCTTGGCGCCGGCGACGCGGCCCGTACTGCTGGGTCCGGAGACTTTCATCGAAACTGGACGCCGCTCCCGTCGTTGAGCCCCCAATGTGGGCCCGTATGGTTAATGCCGGGCAAATTCTGCCGCGACCCCGCGAGGGACCGCCCACCTCAACCCCATGCCGTTGTTTTTACTGGCTCTTTTCGTGGCGCGCTTCTCGCATGGACGTGCGCGTTGGGCCCTGTCCGCGGGAGAGTCATGCGTAAGAGCGTCATCGGCAGCGTCGTCCTCGCCCTCGCCCTGGCGTTCGCCGGGCCGAGCCTGGCGAAGTCACGCATCAAGGACGTGGTCGAGTTCGAGGGCGTCCGCGAGAACATGCTGACCGGCTACGGCATCGTGGTCGGCCTCAACGGCACCGGCGACAACCTGCGCAACGCGCCGATGACCCGCCAGAGCCTGGAAGCGATGTTCGAGCGGCTCGGCGTCAATGTCCGCGAGACCAACCTCAACACCAAGAACGTCGCGGTGGTCATGGTCACCGCCAAGCTGCCGCCGTTCGCCGCCGCCGGTTCGCCCGTCGACGTGACGGTGTCCGCCGCCGGCGACGCCAAGAGCCTGCAGGGCGGCACCTTGCTGGTCACGTCCCTGCTCGGAGCCGACGGCCAGGTCTACGCCGTGGCCCAGGGTTCGGTGCAGACCGGCTCGGTCTCGGCCAGCGGCGGATCCGGCAGTTCTGTGTCCAAGGGCGTGCCGACCTCCGGCCGCATCGCCGGCGGGGCCATCATCGAGCGCGAGACGGGCTTCCAGCTGGCGTCGATGCCGCAGATGCGCCTGACCCTGCGCAATCCGGACTTCACCACCGCCCAGCGCATCGCAACGGCGATCAACGGCCGCTATCCCGGCTCGGCGATCGCCGAGAACCCGACGATCATCACCCTGCGCCCGCCGGCCGGCCAGAACCTGGTCGGCTTCCTCGGCGTGGTCGAGAACCTCGAGGTCGAACCCGACGCGCCGGCCAAGGTGATCATCGACGAGACGGCCGGCGTCATCGTGATGGGCGACCAGGTGCGGATCTCCACCGTCGCCATCGCCCAGGGCAACCTGACGATTTCGGTGCAGGAGACCCCGCTGGTCAGCCAGCCGGCGCCGTTCAGCCGCGGCGAGACCACGGTCACCAGCCAGTCGCAGGTCAGCGTGGACGAGGAGCGCGGCCGTCAGCTGATCACGCTGAAGAGCGGCGCCTCGCTGTCGAGTCTGGTGGCCGGACTCAACGCCCTCGGCGTGACGCCGCGCGACATGATCTCGATCCTCCAGGCCATCAAGGCCGCCGGCGCCCTCCAGGCCGACATCGAGGTGATGTGATGAACGGCGCGGTGATGACCCCGACCGACGTCCTGCTGGGCCGCCAGGCGGCGACGCCGGCCTCGACCGCCGCGCTGGCCGCGCGCAAGCGTCAGGTCCAGGACGCGGCGCAGGCCTTCGAGGCCTCGTTCCTGTCGACGATGCTGCAACCGATGTTCGCTTCACTGAGCACCGAGGCTCCGTTCGGCGGCGGCCGCGGCGAGGAGATGTTCCGCTCCTTCCTGACCGAAGCCATCGCCAAGCAGGTGGCGAGGGCCGGCGGGATCGGCGTCGCCGACACCGTCCAACGCGAGATGCTCAAGCTTCAGGGCCTCACCGAGTAAAGGAAACACCGATGGCGCTTGACGCCCGTGACGCCACCGACCGCGTCGAACAGCTGATCGTCCTGACCGAGCGCCTGACGGCGATGATGGTCGAGCAGTGCCAGGCCTTCGAGCAGCATCGTCCGCAGGACGTGGCCGGCCAGATGGACGAGATGACCCGGCTGGCGAACCTGTACCGGCATGAATCGGTGCGGGTGCGCAACGCGCCGCAGCTGATCGAGGACGCCTCGCTGGATCTGCGCATGCGCCTGATGCGCGCCACCGAGGGCTTCGACGCGGTGCTGGCGCGTCAGGGACGAGCGCTGGAAGCCGCGCGCACCGTCACCGAGGGGCTGGTGCGGGCCATCGCCGACGAGGTCGCCTCACAGCGCTCCAGCGGCAGCGGCTACGGCCCGGGGGCCCAGGCCCAGGCGGGCGATGCGCGCGCCATCACGCTGAACAAGCGGGCCTGATTGATCCAGATCAGCGAACGGCGGCGGCGGACGCGATCTGCTGCCGCGCATGGCCTACGATCGCGAAACGATCTGCGTCGATGACGACACGGCGTTCCTGGCGCAGGTGCGCGCCTTCCTCGACCGCGCGCTGACGCCGGACCTCCGGGAGGCCGGGCGGCGGACGCTCGGCGTGCACAGCGACATCGCCGCCAGCCGGGCCTGGCACCGCAAGCTGTTCGTGCAGGGCTGGATCGCACCGGCCTGGCCGGTCCAGTGGGGCGGGGCCGGATGGCCGGCGCGACGGAAGTTCCTGTTCGACCGCGAGTGCGCGCTGAACGACGCGCCCGTCCTGTTCGCGGGCGGCATCCGGAGCCTGGGCCCGCTGCTGATCGAAGCGGGCACGCCCGACCAGCGCTCGCGCTACCTGCCGGCGATCCTGTCGGGCGATGATCTGTGGGGACAGGCGTTCTCCGAGCCGGGCGCGGGCTCCGACCTCGCGCGGATCAGCACCCGGGCGCGCCGCGACGGCGACGACTATGTCATCGACGGGGCCAAGATCTGGACCACGGGCGCGCACCTCGCGAACCGCCTGTTCGCCCTCGTGCGGACGGCGGACGGGGACCGGCCGCAGCAGGGACTGACCTTCCTGCTCATCGACCTGCCGGCGCCGGGACTGACCATCTCGCCGATCATCACGCTCGAGGGCGAGCACGAGCTCAACGCCCTGTTCTTCGACGGCGTTCGCGTGCCGGCGGCCAACCGGGTGGGCGCCGAGGGCGACGGCTGGGCGGTGGCCAAGCGGCTGATGGCCATGGCCCGGTCCAACAACACCCCGTCTGCCCTGGTCCGCCGCGTCTACCAGCGCGCCAGGGCGGCGGCCGAGGCGGCCGGGGACCTGGAGCCGGGCCTGCTCCGGCGCCTCGTCGAGGCCGAGACGGAGCTGCTCGCCTTCGAGCAGACCGAACTGGCCACGCTGCCGGACGGCCTTCCGCGCGATGGCGACCAGGCCGGTCCTTCGATGCTCAAGCTGCTGGGCAGCGAGCTTCACCAGCGGGTAGCCGAACTGGCCATGGAGATCCAGGGCGTCGGCCGGGCGCCGGGCCTGGCGGCGATCCTCGACGAGGCCGACGACGACGCGGTGGCGCTGGGCGCGCGGGCGATGGCCAAGCACCTGGCGACCCGGGCTGCGACGATCTACTCCGGCACGAGCGAGACCCAGCGCAACGTGATCGCCGGCGCGCTGCTTCGGGGATAACCCTCAGAGGGGCCGGACCGCTCGCTCCGCCCCGAGCGCCATGAAGGTCGGCAGGACCGGCGCGGCGATGCGCTCGGCCTGAAGTCGCTGGTCGAGCCACCGCCAGAGACCGGCGATCTCCGCCGCCGCCGCGCTGTCGGGATCGAGTTCCTGGGCTACCCGACCGTGCGCCACGCTCTGCTGGTAGGCGACGCGTGCGCGCAGGCCGATCGGGGCCACCGGCGCGAGGCGCCGCAAGGCCGCCGCGGCCTGGCCGACGACCGGCGCCTCGAACCCGTTCCGGCGCGGCGGCGCCTGGTTCATCACGAACACCGTGTCGCGGTGGAAGCTTTCGGCCAGCGCCGCCGACTCGGCGACGGCGCGAAGATCGAAGAAGTTCGGCCGGGCCACGATGAGGCAGAGATCGGCGCAGCGGATCGCCTGCTCGACTTCACCCTCGGCCGTCGGAGGCGTATCGACGATGAGGAGCTCGATACCGTCGCGGGCGGCGTCGCGCTGCCGGGTGAACAGGGCCCCCGGCTTGACGGCCTCGACGGCGAAGTCGCCGGCGCCGCGGAGCCTGCGCCATTCGGTGGCGGACTGCTGCCGGTCGAGGTCGGCGACGAGCGTCGACACCCCCGCGGCCCTCGCGGCGGCCGCGAGATGCAGCGCCAGGGTCGTCTTCCCGGTCCCGCCTTTGCGGGAGAGTACGGCGAGCGTTTTCATCGCCTGTCCCAGAACGGTACGAACGCTGTTACGCGGAGCAGGAACCGTGCCCGCCCGGCGACAATGCGGCGCCGCCTTGGCGATTGCGTGTCAGGCGTCCGCGAATGGCGCAGTCAGGCCGACGCCGCCTGCCGAAACAGCAGGGCGAGCCATTGTCCCGCCGACAGGATGGGCGCCGGGCTCTGCTCGACCCTGGCCCGGACGAGGCTGCCTTCCAGCGCCGAGATGCTGAAGCCGGCGAGCGCGGCGGCCTCTCCTGGCGCGACCCCGTCGGCCTCCAGCTTGTTCGCGATCACCTCGATCCAGCCGGCGAACGCCGCCCTGCCCGCGCTCCGGATGCCCTCGTCGAACGCGGCGGTCTCCAGCAGCACCGTGGTGATCGGACAGCCGTCGCGCCAGCCCGACTGCTCCATCCAGACCACCAGCCAGCGGACATACTCGGCGACCAGCGCCGATGCGTCCGGCGCTTCATCGGCGATCACCGCCAGCGTCCGCCGCACCAGTTCGCCGGCGCTGGCGGTCGCGGCGGCCCCGATCTCGGCCTTGCCGCCCGGGAAGTAGTGATAGAGCGACCCTTTCGGCGCGCCGCTGCGCTCGACGATGTCGGCGAGGCCGGTGGCGGCGTAGCCCTGCCGCCGGAACAGGGCGGCGGCGGACTGGACGATAGCGGCGCGATGTCGGGGCTGGGCTGGCATCGGATTCTATATAGACTGGTCTACATCAATAGAAGGTTGATGTCATGACGCCGCCCCACGGATTTGCGCCCCACTACCGGACCAGCCCCCTGACCGACCCCTGGGAGCCGCTCTTCAGCCGGCGGGTGGGCGACACGGTCCAGATCGGCGTCCGGCTCGCGCCGGCCCACGCCAACAGCCGCGGCATGGCGCATGGCGGGCTGATCAGCGCCCTGGCCGACAACGCCATGGGTCTCTCCTGCGGTCTCGGGATGGACGCGGCGGGAGGGCTGGTGACGGTCAACCTCGCACTCGACTTCCTCGCCCCCGCCCGTATCGGCCAGTGGCTGCAGGTCGACCCGGTGGTGGTCAAGCGCGGCCGCGGCCTGTGCTTCGCCTCCGCCCTGGTCACCGCCGACGGCAAGCCGTGCGCGCGCGGCAGCGCCACGTTCCAGGTGGTCAGCCGAGGCTGATTTCCCGTCCGGCGCCGATCGCCGCGAGGAAGTCCCGGTCGTGGCTGACGACCAGAAGCGCGCCGTCATAGTCGGCCAGCGCCTGCTCGACAGCCTCGATCGAGGCCAGGTCGAGATGGTTCGTCGGCTCGTCGAGGATCAGCAGTTGCGGCGGCGTCGGCCCCGACAGCACGCAGGCCAGCGCCGCCCGCAGCCGCTCCCCGCCGCTGAGGGAGGCGACCGGCTGGCGCGCGGCGGCGTTGCGGAACAGGAAGCGGGCCAGCGCCGCGTGGGCGTCGTTGAGCGTCGTCGCCGGGTTGATGCGCCGGAAGGCGTCCAGGATGGTCTCGCCGTCCTCCAGCACCGCAGCCCGCTGGTCGAGGAGGACCGACCGGGCGCCGCGGACCACGCGCCCGTCGACGGGCTCCAGCTGGCCGGTCGCCAGCCGGATCACGGTGGTCTTGCCCGCGCCGTTGGGGCCGACGACGGCCACGCGCTCGGGCCCGACGATTCGGAACGACAGCTGGTCGAGCACCGGCCTGCCGCCGTAGCCGAAGGTCACGTCCTCGAACGCCAGCACCGACTTGCCGGCCGCCAGACCCGACGACGGCAGGCCGAAGGACAGGGCGCGCGTTTGCTCGACCCGCGCGCGGGCCTCGGCGAGCTCGCCGGCCGCGTCGTCCCGCAACCGCTCGGCCAGACGCTCGCCCTTGCCGGAACTCTCCTCGGCGCGCCGCTTCATCGCGCCGAGGAGGATCTTCGGCGCGCCGCCCCGGGCCGCGGTCTTCCTGCCGACAGAATCGCGCCGCGCCTTGCGCTCCCGCGCCTGCTGCGCCTCGCGCTCGACCCGGGCGGCGTCGCGCTCGGCGACGGCCAGGTCGCGCTCGGCGGCCTCCCGTTCCTGCTCCCGGCGCTCGACGTAGAGGTCCCAGCCGCCGCCGTAGACGCGGGCGCCCAGACCGGACAGCTCGACGATCCGGTCCATTTCCCGCAGCAGGGCGCGATCGTGGCTGACCACGACCGCGCCGCCCGTCCACCGGCGAAGGAGGTCGGCGACCAGCATACGGGCCCCGGCGTCCAGGTTGTTGGTCGGCTCGTCGAGCAGGATGACGTCCGGCTCATCGACGGTGAGCGCGGCCAACGACAGCCGTGTCAGCTGACCGCCGCTGAGCGTGTCGGCCGGGCGGTGGGGCGCGAGCCCGGCCAGCCCGACCTCGGCCAGGGCCGTCTCGATCCTCGCCGGCAGCGTCCAGTCGGCTTCTGCGAAATCGGCCTCGCCGCCCTCGCCCGCCTCGATGCGGGCGAGCACCGCGAGACGATCGGCGGCGCCGAGCACATCGGCGACGGCCGCGCCCGGATCCGGCTTGAGCGCCTGCCGCAGGATCCCGATGCGGCCACGACGGTCGATTGTCCCGCCGGCCGGCGCCTGCTCGCCCGCGAGCAGACGAAGGAGCGTGGTCTTGCCCGCGCCGTTGCGGCCGACCAGGCCGGTCCGCTCGCGGCCGAAGGCCAGCGTCAGGTTGTCGAAGAGGACACGGCCGTCAGGCGCGGCGGCGGAAACGGAGTCCAGGGTGAAGGTCGGCGGCGTCGACATGCAGGCTCGCGAGCAGGAGGGCGGAAACGGCGAAGCGGTTCTGCGTCCTGTCGATCATCGGAGCCTCCATCGTCGGCCGGCCCGGCGCCGGAGCGGCCGATATAGGCGCTCTCCCGTCGCGCGGCAATTCGCGCCGTTTGACCTGACGCAATGGCGCAACCCGCGGCGAAGGCCTATCTGCCTGTCCGCCATGCTGGATTTCCACACCACCGAGTATTCGCCAGAGGAAGCCCGCGCCCGCCGCGCGGCGTCGATCGCGCGCGCCAAGGCCGAGACGGGGCTGGATGAAGCCCTGCTGTCGGAGCTGGTCGATCGCTTCTACGACAAGGTGCGGGTCGATCCCCTGCTCGGCCCCGTCTTCGCCGGGAAGATCCACGACTGGGAGCCGCACCTGGCGCAGATGAAGCTGTTCTGGGGGTCGGTCGCCCTCGCGACGGGCGGCTACAACGGCCGGCCGATGCCCAAGCACATGCGCCTGCCGGTCGACGCCGAGCACTTCGACCGCTGGCTGATGCTGTTCGAGGAAACCGCGCGCGAGCTGCTGCCGCCCGCCGGCGCCGAGCATGTGATCGTGCGCGCCCGCCGCATCGCCGAGAGCCTGGAGCTCGGCGTCGCCAACCACAACGGCGTGATGCTGGGCCTCGGCCAGCGGTACCGGCGCGAACCCTGAGTCGAACGCAAGAACCGGGTCGCTTCGGCGGGGCGGAGGGGCGATGTCCGCAGGGCAACCCCGGAGCCCCTTCCATGACCTTTGTCGTCACCGGCCTGTCGCCGGCCCAGTTCGCCCCCCTCTTCGGCGCCGATGAAGCGACCCTCGCGGCCGCCGGCGCCATCCGCTACCGCGCCGACACGCGACCGGGCTTTCCCTGCCGGATCACCCTCGAGGATGCCGAACCCGGCGAAACCCTCCTGCTGCTGAACTACGAACATCAGGCCGCCGACACGCCCTATCGCGCCCGCCATGCGATCTTCGTCCGCGAGGGCGCGGCCGCCCCGGCGCGGTTCGAGAACCGGCTGCCCGCGATGCTCACCGACCGCCTGCTGGCCGTCCGCGCCTTCGACGCCGCCGACATGATGACCGACGCCGAGGTCGTCGAGGGCCAGGAGGCTCGGGCGCTCGTCGAGCGCATGCTGGACGATCCGCGGACCGCCTACCTGCACGTCCACGCCGCGCGGCGCGGCTGCTTCCTGGCCCGGATCGACCGGATCTAGCCCCCGGCCCCCCAGCGGGCGAGGTCGAGCAGCCAGGCGGGCGGCATCAGGTCCGCGTTCGAGAGCGGGCGTCGGCTCACCGAGACGGCCCTGTAGGTGGTCTGGCGACCTTCGGCCGACATCCGCACGATCAGGACCAGGCCGTCGTCCGTGCGGCACTCGTGACGGGTGGCGTCGGCCACGTAGGGCATGGCGTCGTACCAGGCGCAGACCAGGCCCAGCACCGTCTCGGCCGGTTGGTCGATCCGCACCACCGGCAGCGCCACCGGCGCCTGCCCCCGGCGGGCGATGTAGCTTTCCGGCGCGCCGGTCGCGGCCACGCGGGCGCTGACCGTGGCGCCGTCGCCGCCGTCGACGAAGATGTTCCGCGACGCATCGGCGTTGACCGTCTCGCTGTAGAGACGCGGGCCGCGGCGGCGCAGGGTCAGGGCCTGCGTCGAGTCCTCCGTTTTCAGGACCACCTCGTCGGACGTCGCGGCGACCGGCTCGGGGAACCAGCGGGAGACATCGAGCGACGCCGCGGCCGGCCGGATCTCAACGTCCTTCACCGGACCGCGATAGAGGTAGTAGCCGGTCACCCGCTCGCCGAGCTCGGCGCCGGTGCGACCCGTCGTCCAGCGGGCGACCTCGATGCCGTCGCGGGTGATGCAGCCGAGCCGGGTGAAGGTCGTATAGCCGGCCTCGACGCCGCGATAGACCTCCCAGATGCGGCACTTCTGGCCGGCCGCCTTCCAGCTGCGCTTCGTGGGACGGCTGGCGTAGTCGATGTTCGGCGTCGGCGCTCGGTCGGGCGCGCGGATGCTGAACACCTCGGCGGCGCCGGAGACCGCGTCGGTGCGCTCGACGACAACCCCGGTCGGCAGGTGGACCTGCTGGACGCCGGTGCGGCCGTTCTCCTTGCGCTCAACCCGCGTCCAGTCGCCCTGGCGGCGGACGATATAGGCGTTGTGGATGGCGTCGCCCCGGTACGAGGCCAGGCGCAGTTCGAAGTCCTTGCCGCGCGCCTTCGGCATGTAGAGGTCGACGAAGCCGGCCAGCCGCGACGGCTCCAGCCGCGTCGGCGGAGCGGCCGCGGCGGGAAGGACCGCGACGAGCGCCGCGCCGACGAGCCCCAGCGCCGGCCGGATCAAGCCAGGGGCTCCGCCTGCCGGGCGACGATGGCGTCCACGTCGACGCCGCGCGGCAGGGCGCCGAAGCTGCGCCCCCAGTCGCCGCCGAGCCGCGTGGCGACAAAGGCGTCGGAGACCGCGGGCGGCGCGTGACGCACCATCAGCGCGCCCTGGAGCAGCAGCGCCATGTCCTCGACCAGCCGGCGGGCGTCGGCCTCGCCCAGCGGCCCGGCGAGCCGGTCGTTCAGGCGGCCGGCGGCCTCGTCGAAGCGGGCGTCGGCGCCATAGGCCTCGCCGATCTCGGCAAGCCAGGCGTCCAGCGCGGCCGGTTCCTTCCGCAGGGTGCGCAGGACGTCCAGCGCGATGACGTTGCCGGAGCCCTCCCAGATGGCGTTCAGCGGACTTTCGCGGAAGTAGCGCGGCAGCGGGGTCTCCTCGACGTAGCCGACGCCGCCGTGGCACTCCATGCACTCGTAGACGAAGTTCGGGCAGCGCTTGGTCAGCCAGTACTTGCCCAGCGCCACCGCGAGGCGGGCGAAGGCACGGTCGTTGTCGCCACGCCCGTCGAAGGCGCGGGCGACGCGCATGGTCATCAGGGCGGCGCCCTCGTACTCCAGCGCCAGGTCCGCGATGACGCCCCGCATCGCCGGCTGGTCGATCAGGGTCTTCTGGAAGGCGCGGCGCCCCATGACATGGTTCACCGCCTCGGCCAGCGGGCGGCGCATGATGCCCAGCGTGCCGGCCATGGTGTCGAGCCGGGTGTGGTGGACCATGTCGATGATCACCGAGACACCCCGTCCCTCTTCGCCCAGCCTCCAGGCGACGGCGTCGTGGTACTCGATCTCGCTGGAGGCGTTGGACCGGTTGCCCAGCTTGTCCTTCAGCCGCATGACCTGGATGCCGTTGCGGCTTCCGTCCGGCGCGATGCGCGGGACGAGGAAGCAGGTCAGGCCGCCCTCCGCCCAGGCGAGCGTGAGGAAGCCGTCGCTCATCGGGGCCGAGCAGAACCACTTGTGGCCGACGAGGCGGTAGAGGCCGTCGCCCATCGGCGTCGCCCGGGTGGCGTTGGCGCGTACGTCGCTGCCGCCCTGCTTCTCGGTCATCGCCATGCCGACGGTGACGCCGCGCTTCTCCGCGATCGGACGCAGAGGGGCGTCGTAGGTTCCGCCGACAATCTTCTCCAGCCAGGGACCGGCGACGTCCGGCTGCTGGCGCAGGGCCGGGACCGCGGCGTAGGTCATGCTGATCGGGCACAGGACGCCGCTTTCCGCTTCGGTCAACAGGGCCAGCAGTGCGGCATGGGCCACATGCCCGCCCGGCCGGTCCGACCGCCAGGCGATGTCGTGGATGCCGTGGCGCATCGCCAGGTCCATCAGCTGGTGATAGCTCGGGTGAAAGCGCGCCTCGTCGATGCGGCGGCCGTACCGGTCGAAGACGGCCAAGTCCGGCGGAAAGCGGTTGGCCAGCTCGCCGAGTTCCAGCACCGTCTCCCCGCCCGCCTCCGCCCCGAGCGCGGAGAGCGGCGCGTCCACCCACTCGCCCGCTTCCCGCCGGGCCGCGTCGCGCAGCGCACGGTCGGTCTCGTAGAGATTGACGTCAACGAACGCCGCCGGCTGGTTGCCGACCTCGTGAGTCTCGAGCTGGGTGCGCGGCGCGTGGCGGGGCATTCGGGCCTTCCTGTTCGTCGACAGCCTAGCGCCTGCTGACATCCGGTGTCAGCAGGGCGCGGACCCGACGAGACCCCGCAGCATCCGTTCGCACATTGTTCTTGTGTTAATGTCGAGTCTGGGCGCTACATATTGCCGTTGCGCCGGAGCCTTCCTGCCCGGCTGATGCGTTCCCGACAGGTCATGGCCGAACAGCTCAACTTCATCCGTGTTCGCGGCGCCCGCGAGCACAACCTGAAAGACGTCAGCGTGGACATCCCGCGCGGCGAACTCGTGGTCATCACCGGCCTCTCCGGATCGGGAAAGTCGAGCCTTGCGTTCGACACGATCTACGCCGAGGGCCAGCGCCGCTACGTCGAGAGCCTGTCGGCCTACGCGCGGCAGTTCCTCGAGCTGATGAGCAAACCGGACGTGGACCTGATCGAGGGCCTGTCGCCGGCCATCTCGATCGAACAGAAGACGACCAGCCGCAACCCGCGTTCCACTGTCGGCACGGTGACGGAGATCCACGACTACATGCGCCTGCTGTGGGCGCGGGTGGGCGTGCCCTATTCGCCGGCGACGGGGCTGCCCATCGAGAGCCAGACCGTCAGCCAGATGGTCGACAAGCTGACCGCCCTGCCCGACGGCGAACGGCTTTACCTGCTGGCCCCGGTCGTTCGCGGCCGCAAGGGCGAGTACCGCAAGGAAATCGCCGAATGGCGGAAGGCGGGCTTCCAGCGCCTGAAGATCGACGGCGAGCTGTATCCGATCGAGGACGCGCCCGAGCTCGACAAGAAGTTCAAGCACGACATCGATGTGGTCGTGGACCGGCTGGTCACCAAACAGGGGCTTGAGCAGCGCTACGCCGACAGCATCGAGACCGCCCTCAGGCTGGCCGACGGCATCGCCGTCGCCGAATGGGCGGACGTGAAGGACGGCGAGAGCGAACCGCGCCGCATCCTGTTCTCCGAGAAGTTCGCCTGCCCGGTCAGCGGCTTCACGATCAGCGAGATCGAGCCGCGGCTGTTCTCGTTCAACAACCCGTTCGGCGCCTGCCCGGTCTGCGACGGCCTGGGCGCCAAGCTGGCCTTCGACGCCGACCTGGTGATCCCCGATCGGGACAAGACGCTGCACAAGGGCGCGGTGGCGCCGTGGGCCAAGGGGCCCTCGCCGCTCTACACCCAGACGCTGCAGGCGCTGGCGCGGCACTACGGCTTCTCGATGGACAAGCCCTGGCATGACCTGCCGGAGAAGGCGCACGAGGTCATCCTGCACGGCACCGGGGCCGAGAAGATCAAGTTCGTCTACGACGACAACGCCCGCAAATACGAGGTCAACAAGCCGTTCGAGGGCGTGCTGCCGAACCTCGAGCGACGCTGGCGCGAGACCGACTCCAGCTGGGTCCGCGAGGAACTGGGCCGCTACCAGTCCGAGACGCCCTGCGACGCCTGCCTTGGGGCCCGCCTGAAGCCCGAGGCCCTGGCCGTGAAGGTCGGCGGCCTGAACATCGCCGACGTGTCGACGATGGCCATCCGTCCGGCGCGTGAATGGTTCGCCGGCCTGGAAGACCAGCTGACGCCCAAGCAGATGGAGATCGCGCGGCGGATCCTGAAGGAGATCAACGACCGGCTGAAGTTCCTGGTCGACGTCGGCCTGGATTACCTGAACCTGTCACGCGCATCGGGCACCCTGTCGGGCGGCGAGAGCCAGCGTATCCGGCTCGCGAGCCAGATCGGCAGCGGCCTGACCGGCGTCCTCTATGTGCTCGACGAGCCGTCCATCGGCCTGCACCAGCGCGACAACACCCGCCTGCTGCAGTCGCTGCAGGGCCTGCGGGACCTCGGCAACTCGGTGCTTGTGGTCGAGCATGACGAGGAGGCGATCCTCACCGCCGACTACGTCATCGACATGGGGCCCGCCGCCGGGGTGCATGGCGGCCAGGTCATCGCGCAGGGCAGGCCCGCCGACATCATGGCCAACCCGGGCAGCGTCACCGGCCAGTACCTGACCGGGACCCGCGAGATCGCTGTGCCGGAAGAGCGGCGCCCGATCTCGAAGAAGAACGTGCTGCGCGTGGTCGGCGCGACCGGCAACAACCTCAAGCGGGTGACAGCCGAGATCCCGGTCGGCACCTTCACCTGCATCACCGGCGTGAGCGGCGGCGGCAAGTCGACCTTCACCATCGAGACGCTCTACAAGGCGGCGGCGCGGCGGCTGAACAACGCCAGCGACGCACCCGCGCCCTACGAGAAGATCGAGGGGCTGGAGCACTTCGACAAGGTCATCGACATCGACCAGAGCCCGATCGGCCGCACCCCGCGGTCAAACCCGGCGACCTACACCGGCGCCTTCCAGCCGATCCGCGACTGGTTCAGCCAGCTGCCGGAGAGCAAGGCGCGCGGCTATGGGCCGGGGCGGTTCAGCTTCAACGTCAAGGGCGGGCGCTGCGAGGCCTGCCAGGGCGACGGGCTGATCAAGATCGAGATGCACTTCCTGCCGGACGTCTACGTCACCTGCGACGTCTGCAAGGGCAAGCGCTACAACCGCGAGACCCTCGAGATCCTGTTCAAGGGCAAGTCGATCGCCGACATCCTGGACATGACCGTCGAGGAGGCGGCCGACTTCTTCAAGGCCGTGCCGCCGGTGCGGGACAAGATGGAGACGCTGAAGCGCGTGGGCCTCGGATACATCCACGTCGGCCAGCAGGCGACCACCCTGTCCGGCGGCGAGGCGCAGCGGGTCAAACTGTCCAAGGAACTGAGCAGGCGGGCCACCGGGCGGACGCTCTACATCCTCGACGAACCGACCACCGGCCTGCATTTCGAAGACACGCGCAAGCTGCTCGAGGTGCTGCACGAGCTGGTCGACCAGGGCAACACGGTGGTCGTTATCGAGCACAATCTCGACGTCGTGAAGACCGCCGACTGGATCGTCGACTTCGGCCCCGAGGGCGGCGACGGCGGCGGCGAGATCGTCGCGGTCGGCACGCCCGAGAAGGTGGCGGCCAGCGAGCAGAGCTGGACCGGCCGCTACCTCGCCGACGTGCTCAAGCGCCACCGGGACCGCGCGGGCGAGCGCCGTCGGCGCGCCTGACGCGGGCGGCCTCAGTCGAAGACGTCGACGTCCTGCGGCTTCACCAGGTCGCGATAGACGGTCGCGGCCGGGCCGTAGAGGATCAGCATGCCGATCGCCGACAGGAAGCCGCCGGCGACGGTGTAGAGGATCATCATCGGCGTGAAGAACGCCCCGATGTCGCTCATGTTGGGCTGGAACAGCGTCGTCACGCCAGCGAGCCCGCCGCCGAGCGCGATCGCGAGCAGGCTCATCACCACCATGAAGACCAGATAGACGACCACGTAGAGCACGAAGGCCAGCAGGTAGGCGCCGACGAGCGGCCAGAAGCGGCCGCGCGTCAGCGTCCAGCTCCCGAAGACGTTGAGACGGCCGGTGTCGAAGGTCTGGGACGCGGCGAGCGAGAACCGGACCGTGAGGAAGGCCATCAGGGCGACGGCGAACAGCACGCCGACGACGCCGCCGACCGCTGACAGCGCCCCGCTGCCGCCGGCGGCGGCGCCGGCGATCAGCGCGATCATCGGGATCAGCGACGCCGTCATCGCCAGACCGCCGAGAACGGCCTGGATGATCATCAGCAGGATCAGGCGCCATTCGTCGCCGCCCAGGCGCAGGTAGGCGGACGCGCGGTCGCCCGGCCGCAACACCAGCCTGTTCACCGCCCCCAGCACGACGCCGTAGTACAGCAGGAAGAACAGCATCAGCCCCAGGTAGAAGGGACCGACCACGCCGAGCAGGCGGAGGGACGTCTCCGGATCCGCGCTCACGGCCGGGTCCTGGAGCTCGGCGAGCGACGGGCCGACCGTGACGATGGTCAGCGCCGAAACCACGAGCGAGACGGCGGCCAGCACCACGCCCCAGATCCCCACGATCCTCGGATTGGCCATGGCGAGCCGGAATCCGCTCATCCCCGCGTCGGTCGGAGAAAAGGTCGCCATTGAGATTCCCTTCTACTGGTGTGGACGATCCGGCCACGGGTGGGTAGCAGTTGAACAGAACGCCGTTACGGCGGCAATGGCGGCGAGGCCGCGGGGGGCGACATGATCCTGTACGGCGAGCGCAATCCGGCTCCGAATCCGCGCCGCGTGCGCATGTTCATCGCCGAGAAGGGGATCGACCTCCCCGAGACCCGGCTCAACCTGCGCGAACGGGAGCACAAGTCGGACGACCATCGCGCCCGCAATTCGCTGGGTCAGGTGCCGACGCTGGTTCTCGACGACGGGACGGCGATTTCCGAGTCGGTCTCGATCTGCCGCTACCTCGAGGCCATGCACCCGGCGCCGCCCCTGTTCGGGACGACCGCCGTCGAGCTGGCCCTGGTCGACATGTGGGTGCGCCGGATCGAGTTCCAGGTGATGACGCCGGTCGGCATGTTCTGGCGCCACGCGCACCCGCTGACCGCGGCCCTGCTGACCCAGCACCGGGACTTCGGCGAGTCCAACCGCGCCGCCTACGCCGCCGCCTGCCGGTGGCTGGACCGCGAGCTGGCCGCGGGCGGTCCCTGGATCGCGGGCGGGACCTTCACCATCGCCGATATCGTCGCCCTGACGACGATCGACTTCGCGACCTTCACCGGCCTGGAACTGCCTGAAGAGGCGGCGGCGCTGCGCGCGTGGCACGACCGCGCGTCGTCGCGGCCGAGCGCGGCCGCCTGATCAGTCGCCGAGCTGCTTGAGCGCCCGCGCCGGCGCAGCCGAGAACATCACGAACCACAGCACGATCAGCAGCGTCCAGATCGCCTGCTGCAGGACGATCAGCGCGATGCTGCCGATGGCTTCCGACCGGGTGATCTGGGCGCTGCTGGGGCTGCTCAGCTCGCCGAGCAGCGAGAAGCCGCCGAACATTCCGGCGATCAGGAAGCTGACGATCGCGGCCAGGGTGAAGACGGCGAAGTAGAAGGCGGCGCTGAGCAGCAGAGTGGCCACCAGCTGCCAGAACTGGCCGCGGGTGAGGCGCCAGGCCTTGCGGATGTCCAGCTTCTCGTCGGCGACGGCGACCGGCCCGGCGAGGCACAGGCGCACGAACAGCCAGCCCAGGAGGGCGAGACCGCCGAGGGTGATCACCGCCCCCGCCAGCCACTCCAGCGGGCCCGACAGCGACAGCACGAACACCGCCGCCGCGCCGTAGACCGCGCTGGTCACCGAGAAGGCGAGGACCACGATCATGTAGACGCCGAGCATGCGCAGCTCGTCGGCGCCGAACTTGATGAAGGCGAAGCTCCTGTCGTCCGGCCTCAGCACGGCCCGGAAGATGGCTCCGGGAAGGACCGTCACCAGCACCAGGGCCATCAGCAGCACCAGGATGATGCCGGGGCCGAACCGCGCCAGCAGCTCGTCGATGCCCCGCTCGCCGCCGCCATGCGTCGCCGCCTGCAGGGTGCCGAGGTTCGGCAGCAGCAGGATCAGCACCATGGCGATGAGCGAGAGGAAGTAGACCCCGGTCCAGGCGAGGATCAGCTGCGGCCGGTCGCGCACGATCCGGAAACCTTCGAAGGCGGCGTCGAGCGGCCGGATCCTGGCCATCAGGCGCCTCCCGCGGACAGTCGCCGATAGACGTAGGCGAGCGCGCCGAACAGGATCGGCGTAGCGAAGAAGACGCCGACGAGGCCCACGGCGAGGCTGCCGACCGCGCCCGTGCCGGGATCCCCGACCAGGACGCCGAACTGCACGGCGACCATCTGCAGCAGGATGACGGGGGCCTGGACGAGCAGCCACAGCCCGGCCAGCCGGAACGTGACCCCGCGGGTCAGCGGCAGCGTGTTGAGCACGCTGACCGACTGCCTGGCCGCCGTTGCGGGGCCGGTCATCGCCAGTCGCGCCCAGACCATCAGGCACACGAGCATCGCGATGAAGGCGCCGGTCATCAGGGCCGTCAGCTGGTCCGGCGTCAGCAGCTTCATCAGCTCGTCGGGCGTCACGGCGCGGTCAAGGGTGGTCAGCGGCGTGTCCTGCGAGGCGCCCGCGAGCACGGCGATCAGCATGAACGCGCAGACGAAGACGACCACGGCGTAGATCGCCGCGATCAGCAGGTTGACCGCGACGAGCTGCCCTTCGAGCCGCCCCCATTGCAGGCCCAGCGGCCGGTTCACCGTCGCCGGCTCGGCGCCATGGCCGGCCAGGGCGATCCGGAAATAGACCGCTCCGGCCATCGAGAGGCCGAGAAGTTCGACCATGAACCCCAGCATCATCGGTCCGACGCTGCCTGAGGCGCGCAGGATCAGCCCGAAGCCGACCATGACCAGCGGCCCGGCCGCCTTGCGCCAGTGTTGTCGCCAGAAATCGAAGCCTTCCGCGATCGCCGTGCGGATCGAGAAACGCGCCTGCGCCATCCGTTCCCTCGCGCGTCCTTGCGCGCCTGTTCCTGAAGCCGACTTTAGACCCTGCTTCGCGGCTGATGGCGACAGGAATTGCGGGTCAGGCCGAAGGTTCCGCGCCCGACAGCTGCCGGTAGGCGTCCGCCCAGGGCGCGATGGTGATGGCGCTCAGCACGGCGCCGAGCAGCGCGCCCAGGACCGCTACGCCGATCGCCCAGGGGGCCAGTTCGGCCATCCAGATCGAGGCGTCCTGCGCGAAAAAGGCGGTCACAGCCGCCTCGTCGAAGCCGCCGGAGCCGTGCAGCGCGAAGCTGATGCCCACGAAGGCGAGGGCGACCACAAGCTCGAGCACCAGGACGATAGCGACGAGGACAACGCCGACTCCGAGCAGCCGCAGCGTGTGGCCGCGGGTCAGGGTCCAGGACTCGAAGAGCCTGAACTGCCGCTGGGCGAAGGTCATCGGCAGGGCCATCGAAAAGCGGACCAGCACCCAGGCGTACAGCGCCCCGAAGGCGAGCACGGCGATCAGCGTCGGCGCGATGATCGCGGCGGGATCGCCCTCCGCGCTGACCGCGCCGATCATGGCCACCGGCATGATCACCAGCGCCGCCGGGAAGGCGAGCAGCGACAGCAGGATGCCGATCACCGCGATCATCAGCGCCAGCCACAGTTCCTCGGCGCCCAGCCGCAGGTAGAACCAGCGGCCCTGTCCCGGCTCGAGGACCGCGCGGAAGACCGCCGCGGTGACGATCGCCCGGACGGCGATGCCGGCGATCAGCAGGATGGGCTGCATGGCGAAGACCGCCGACATCATCGGCAACATCGCCTCGGGCGACGGCTCCTGGCCCGCCGCCTCGGCATGGACCATCTCGGCGATCGCCCCGAAGAACGCGCTCGCCAGACCGGCCACCGGCAGGACGCCGACCACGAACAGCACGCCGGCCCAGGCCAGCACGGCCAACGGTTTGCGGGCGATGAGGCGGAAGCCCGCCGTCGCCGCCCTGCCGATATCGATCGCGGCCATCCGGCCCTCCCCCGAAGAACGATCGTCCGGAGAGGACCACAACTCGGCGGTGCGCGCCACCGTGACGAAGCGATCCATCCTTCCCCTCGCGGCGCGGCGGGCCTATCTGTCCGCGCCATGACCACCAAGCCCATTCACGTCGTCGGCGGCGGCCTCGCCGGATCCGAGGCGACCTGGCAGATCGCGCGGGCCGGCGTGCCCGTCGTGCTCCACGAGATGCGACGCGACGGCGTGCGCACCGACGCCCACCAGACCGACGGCCTCGCCGAACTGGTCTGCTCCAACTCCTTCCGGTCCGATGACTGGCAGTACAACGCCGTCGGCCTGCTGCACGCCGAGATGCGCCGCTGCGACAGCCTGATCATGGCCGCGGGCGACGCCCACCAGGTGCCGGCCGGCGGAGCCCTGGCCGTGGACCGCGACGGATTCTCGGAGCAGGTCACCCGGACCCTGGCCGGCCATCCGCTGGTCACCGTCGTCCGTGAGGAGGTCGACGCCATTCCGCCCGCCGACTGGGACAGCGTCATCATCGCCACGGGCCCCCTCACCTCCCCGGCCCTGGCCCAGGCGATCCTCGACCTGACCGGCGAGGACAGCCTCAGCTTCTTCGACGCCATCGCGCCGATCGTGCACTTCGACTCGATCGACATGGGCAAGGCCTGGCGGCAGTCGCGCTACGACAAGGAAGGCCCGGGCGGCGACGCCGCCGCCTACATCAACTGCCCGATGGACCGCGACCAGTACGAGGCCTTCATCGATGCACTGCTGGCCGGTCCCAAATCGGAGTTCAAGGACTGGGAGAACGTCCCCTATTTCGACGGCTGCCTGCCCATCGAGGTGATGACCGAGCGTGGCCGCGAGACCCTGCGGCACGGGCCGATGAAGCCGGTCGGCCTGACCAACGCCCACCAGCCGGACGTCAAGCCGTACGCCGTCGTGCAGCTGCGCCAGGACAACGCCCTGGGCACGCTGTGGAACATGGTCGGCTTCCAGACCAAGCTGAAGCACGGCGCCCAGACCGAGATCTTCCGGATGATCCCGGGGCTCGAAAACGCCCAGTTCGCGCGTCTGGGCGGGCTGCACCGCAACACCTTCATCAGCAGCCCCCGCCTGCTCGACGAGAAGCTGCGGCTAAAGGTCGACACGCGGCTGCGCTTCGCCGGCCAGGTGACGGGCGTCGAGGGCTATGTCGAAAGCGCCGCGCTCGGCCTGCTCACCGGCCGCCTCGCCGCCGCAGAGCGGCTGGGCCGACCGATCGCCACGCCGCCGGCGACGACGGCGCTTGGCGCCCTGGTCGCCCACATCACGGGCGGCCACCTGGACGGCGGAAAGCACAGCTTCCAGCCGATGAACATCAACTATGGGCTGCTGCCGCCGATCGAGGCGCCGCGGAAGGACGCCGAGGGCCGCAAGCTGCACCCGGGCGACCGCGGCCGCGCCCGCAAGCGGCTGATGAGCGAACGCGCCCTCGCCGACCTCGACCGCTGGCTCGCGGAGCCGGTCCCGGCGGCGGCGGAATAGTCGCCGTCTGGCGATCCGGTCTGACGCCAACCTGCTCTAGAGGCGGCCGGTCAGCACCGCCCGGAGGACGCGGATCCGCTTCGCCAGCGGCCCGGCGTGCGGGGCCCGGGCCAGGGCGGCGTGCGCCACGGCTGGAAACGCCTCGACCGGCAGGGCCTTCACCTCGGCGGCCGCCGGTCCGAGCGCCGCTGTCGCCGCGGCCGGATCGTACGCCGACAGCGCCGCCGCCCGGGCGGCGTGGACGACATGGCCGGCCTGCGCCCCCTCGGACAGCCGGCGCGCGGCCAGGGCCATGACCAGCCCCTCGGTGGCGTCGACGTGCTTCAGCAGGGCCTCGCCGGTCCTCGGCGCATCGAGGTCGCCCAGCCGGGCCTCGGCCAGGGCGGCCAGCGCCACCGGCGGCAGTCGTGAGTCCGCGATCGCAAGCAGCACCGGGTGTGCCCGGGGCGGCCGGCCTTCGGCGAGTTCCTCCAGGGCCTCTCGCCACCAGGTCATGCGGATCTCGCCCATCAGCGGATCGGTCACGATCCGCGGGATGCGCGTCAGTTCATGGTCCAGCGCGTAGAGGGCGACCAGATCGGCGCGCGCGGCCGCGTCCGCCACGAAGCGGCTGGACAGCCAGCGGTCGGGCGCGTGCTCGCGGACGGTGGTGTCGAGGTCGTCGGCCATATCCAAGACAAAGGGCCCGCCGGCGGTCCCGGCGGGCCCTTTCCTAAACGAACGACGCGGCCTAGCCGAACAGCGTCTGGTTCATGGTCATCGCCGTCAGCATCGGGATGCTGAGCAGCAGGTTGGTGCGCGAGAACAGCATCGCGGTGCGGCCGGCCTTGGCCTTGGCGTCCGCGTCGGCCTCCACGATGCCCAGGGCGATCTTCTGGTTCGGCCAGATGAAGGCCCAGACGTTGATGAACATGATCGTGGCCAGCCACATGCCGATGCCGATCATGGTGAAGCCCTTGTCAGCGGCCGGGTCGTAGCCGCCGGCCAGGCCGAGCGTGATCGCCTCGACCGCGTAGCCGTGGCCACGGTTGAAGGCGATGACCATGCCCATGACCCAGGTCGCCAGCGCCGCCCAGCGGAACCAGAACAGGGCCTCCGGCGCGATGTACTTCGAGACCGCCGGCTTCAGCTCGGCCGGGATGTCCGGCATTTTGCGGATCTGGACGAAGTTGAAGTAGTAGAGCAGCCCGATCCACAGGATGCCGAAGAAGGTGTGCATCCAGCGGAAGACCGCCTGCCAGAAGGTCGCTTCCAGCCCGTGCGGGCTGGTCGAGTAGGCGAAGATCATGACCAGCGCGAGCAGGACGCTGACGATCACCGTATTGCGGAAATTCGAGAGAAGAGCACCCATCATCCAACCCCTTGGAGATTCCTACCGTGGGGGTCAGCTATAGGCTCTTTCCCGTGAGCCGGTAAAGCGTTACGCGGCGTTCGGCGCGGTCAGACAGCGATCAGCGCGGCGGCGACGCGGCGGCCTTCCGAGGCGACGACGTTGTAGGTCCGCGCGGCGGCCTCGGTGGACATGAACTCGAGGCCGACGCCCGCCGCCCGCAGGCCGTCGCGCACCGCGCGGGGCGGCAGCGCCTGGGCGAGGCCCGTGCCGAGCAGCACGAACTCCACCGCCTCGCGGCGGGCCAGGACGTCGGCGAAGTCCTCCAGCGTCAGGTCCGCCAACGCCGTCGGCGACCAGGACCGCGCGACGTCCTCCAGGATCAGCAGCGACCCCGGCCGCCAAGAGCCGGCGACACGGAAGCCGCCGCCGCCCCAGGCGTCGATCGACGGGGGCTGGCGGAGGCCGGACATCAGGGACGCGAGGCGGCGCCGAACTTGATCGGCGTGGCTTCCTCGGCGACCTGCCCGCGCTTGACGCCCCACAGCAGGATCACCGGCGCAGCGACGTAGATCGACGAATAGGTGCCGAGCGCGATGCCGAACATCATGATGATCGAGAAGCCGAACAGCGCCTTGCCGCCGAAGACCGCGAGGCCGCCGAGCGCCAGGATGGCCGTCAGGCCCGTGATGATCGTGCGGGAGAGGGTTTCGTTGATCGACAGGTCGATCACCTCACGCAGCGGCATGGTCTTGTACTTGCGCAGGTTCTCCCGAAGGCGGTCGAACACGACGACGGTGTCGTTCATCGAGTAGCCGATGATCGTCAGGATCGCGGCGATGGTGGTCAGGCTGAACTCCATCCGGGTGACGGCGATCAGGCCGAAGGTCAGCAGAACGTCGTGGAACAGCGCCACGACCGCGCCGAGGCCGAACTGCAGCTCGAAGCGGAACCAGATGTAGACCAGCATCAGCCCGATCGCGACGAGCAGCGCCGTGAGGCCGCTGGTGAACAGCTCGCCAGACACCTTTGCGCCGACCGTGGCGTCGTTGGTGAAGCGGATGTCCGGCAGCGCCTTCTGCAGCGTGGCGCGGACGTCGCTCTTCACGGCGTTGGCGTTCTCGCCGGCCTTGGTCTCGAAGCGGACCATGGCGGCCGAGCCGTCGCCGTAGGCCTGCACCTGGACGTCGCCGAGGCCCTTGCCCTCGAGGGCGCTGCGAACGGTCTCGAGCGGGATCTGCCGGCCGCCGGTCGGCGCGGCGGTCGAGCCCTGCGGCGCGGCCGGCGACGTGGTGAACTCCAGCACCGTGCCGCCGGTGAAGTCGATGCCGCAGTTGAGGCCCGCGCAGGGCCCCTTGAACGGGATCAGCACCGCCGCCAGCGAGCCGATCGCGAGCAGGATCGAGAGGGCGCCGGCGAACTTCGCGAAGGCGACGAACCGGAAGTTGGTCTTGACCGGCAGGATCTTGATGAGAGGCCAGAATGTCATGGGATGGACCTCACGCGATCGGCAGCGTCTTGGGACGCGCCGTGCGGTACCAGACGCCGAGCAGCACCTGGGTGACCAGAACCGCCGTCAGGACCGAGGTGAACACGCCGATGGACAGCGTCCAGGCGAAGCCCCGCACCGGCCCGGCGCCGAAGAAGAACATGATGGCGGCGGCGATCAGCGTCGTCAGGTTGGCGTCGATGATCGTCTCCATGGCGCGGGAGAAGCCCGCCTCCATGGCCGACAGCACCGGCCGCCCGGCGCGCAGTTCGTCGCGCATGCGCTCATAGATCAGCACGTTGGCGTCGACGGCGACGGCGAGGGTCAGGATCAGGCCGGCGATGCCTGGCAGTGTCAGCGTCGCCTGGGTGAAGCTCATCGCGGCGATGATCAGCAGGCCGTTGACAACCAGGGCGATGACCGAAATGCCGCCGAACAGCAGGCCGTAGGCCAGCACCATGAACACCAGGA
>CALKHU010000128.1 GCA_937991555.1 uncultured Caulobacter sp. | reverse complement strand
TCGGCGGTCTCGGCGCCGGACAGGGCGGCGGAAAAGGCGCTGTCGGCGGCGTCGAACAGATGGTGGCCCTCGTCGAAGACGATGCGGCGCAGGGTGGTGGTCTCGTTGTCGGCCTTCAGCCCCCGCGCCGTGCGGGCCCCGTCGTAGGCGGCCTGGGTCATGACCAGGGCGTGGTTGGCGATGACGATGTCGGCCCGCTTGCTGGCCCGCACCGCCTTCTCGATGAAGCAGGCGCGGTAGTGGACGCAGCCGGCGTGCACGCATTCCCCGCGCCGGTCGACAAGGTTGGCGGCGCCGGCCTGGACCACCGGCGGCACGGCGAACAGGGTCGGCAGCCAGGCGGGGAAGTCGCCGCCGGTCATGTCGCCGTCGCGGGTGGCGCGGGCCCAGCGGGCGGCGAGGCCGAGGCCGATGAGGTCGCCATTGCCGAGCTGGGCGGCGTTGACCTGCTCCTGGAAGTTCAGCAGGCAGAGGTAGTTCTCCCGCCCCTTGCGGACCACGGCCTTGCGGGCGCGGACGGCGGGATCGGGATAGATGGCGGCGCTCTCCCGCTCGATCTGGCGCTGCAGCGCGCGGGTGTAGGTCGAGACCCAGACGGCCGGGCCGTTGGACTCGGCCCACAGCGAGGCCGGCGCCAGGTAGCCCATGGTCTTGCCGACGCCGGTGCCGGCCTCAGCCAGCATCATGCGCGGCTCGCCCTCGCGGTCGCGGGGCTGGAAGGCGAAGGCGGTCTCGGCGGCGAACACCTTCTGCGAGGCGCGGGCCTCGTCGAGACCCGCCTTCTGCAGCAGCTCGTCGAGGCGGCGGGCGGCGGCTTCCGGGTCGATGGGCCTGCTGCCCGGCTCGCCGGGCGGGGCCTGGTCCTCCCACTCCGGGATGCGGCTCCAGACCTCCAGCCCGCTGCCGCGCGGGGTGTGGCGCAGCGGCCGGCTGCGCAGGGCCGCGATCACCGGACCGCCCCAGGCCCAGCCCGCGCGGTCGAGGGTCTCGGCGAGGGTCAGCGCCTCCTCGCGGGACGGCCAGGGCGTCTCCGCCAGTTCGTCGAGCAGGGCGCGACAGGCCGCGCGCAGGGCCTGGGCCTGCGCGGCGGCGCCCTTCGGCTCGGGATGGCCCATCGCCAGCGCCAGCCCGACCGCCGACGGCGCGGTGAACTTCGCCGGTCGCACGAAGGCGAACAGCTCCAGCGCGTCGAGGATCCGCCGCGAGCGGCCGGGCGCGTTCTCGCCGAGGCGGCGGGCGGTCATGGCCGCATGGGCGACGAGGACCGGGCTCTCGTGCAGCAGCTCGCGCGCGTAGGGCGGCCGCAGGTCGCGCGCGCCGGCGGCGTCCGCCATGGCCGACCGCGCGCCCGGCAGGACGACGAGGGCGGGCGGCAGGTCCAGCACGGCGGGCAGGTCGGTCACCCGTGCTGAATAGCCGGACTCGCGTGGAAACGGAACGGGAACATTGACGGCGCGGCGGCGGAGTGCTGTTTGGAGTCGTGGACGCCGCCACCCTCCCCGCCCTGTTGCCCCAGCGCTTCGCCGACTGGTTCGCCTCGCGCGGCTGGGCGGCGCGGACGCATCAGCTGGAGATGGTGGCCAAGGGCCGCGACGGCCGCCACGCGCTGCTGATCGCGCCGACCGGCGGGGGCAAGACGCTGGCCGGATTCCTGCCGAGCCTGATCGAGCTCAGCGAACGCCCGCCCGCCAACAGTCCGCGCGGCGTCCATACCCTCTACATCTCGCCGCTGAAGGCGCTGGCCGTCGATGTCGAGCGCAACCTGATGGCGCCGATCCGCGAGATGGGCCTCGATATCGTCGCCGAGAGCCGCACCGGCGACACCGGCGTCAGCCGCAAGCAGCGGCAGAAGGTGCGGCCGCCGGACATCCTGCTGACCACGCCCGAGCAGCTGGCCCTGCTGTGCGCCTGGGAGGGCGCGCGAGGCCTGTTCGAGGACCTGCACTGCGTCATCCTGGACGAGATCCACACCCTGTGGCCGACCAAGCGCGGCGACCTGCTGGCGCTGGACCTGGCGCGCCTGCAGGCGCTGGCGCCGCACATGCGGCGCGTCGGACTGTCGGCGACGGTCGACGATCCCGACCTCATCCGGGACTGGATGAGCCCGACCGCGCGGGCGGCGGACGTCGACCTCGTGCGGGGACCGCCGGGCCCGGCCCCTGTCGTCGACACCCTGATCTCCGAGGGCCGCGTGCCCTGGGCCGGGCATACGGCCGAGCACGCGATGGCCGAGGTCTACGACATCATCAAGCGCCACCGGACCACGCTGGTCTTCGTCAACACCCGCTTCCAGGCCGAGTTCGCGTTCCAGGAGCTGTGGAAGCTGAACGACGACGACCTGCCCATCGCGCTGCACCACGGAAGCCTGGCGGCCGAGCAACGGCGGCGGGTCGAGGCGGCGATGGCGCGGGGGGAGCTGAAGGCGGTCGTCTGCACCTCGACGCTGGACCTCGGGATCGACTGGGGCGACGTCGACCTCGTCATCCAGCTGGCGGCGCCGAAGGGCGCGGCGCGGATGGTGCAGCGGATCGGCCGCGCCAACCACCGGCTGGACGAGCCCTCGAAGGCCCTGTTCGTGCCGGCCAACCGGTTCGAGATGCTCGAGTGCCAGGCGGCCATCGAGGCCATCGCCGAGAACGCGCTCGACAGCGAGCAGCCGCGCGTCGGCGCGCTGGACGTCCTGGCCCAGCACGTCATGGGCTGCGCCTGCAGCGAGCCGTTCGACCTGGTCGCCCTGTACGACGAGGTCCGCGCGGCCGTCCCGTACCGCGACCTGCGCTGGGAGGACTACGAGGAGGTCGTCGATTTCGTGTCGACCGGCGGCTACGCGCTGAAGACCTACGACCGGTTCCGGCGGATCGTGAAGGGGCCGGACGGCCTCTGGCGGGCGCGCAACGCCGACACCGTGCGACGGCACCGGATGAACGTCGGGGCCATCGTCTCGCCCGCCACGCTGAACGTCCGGATCGCGGGCCGCGGCGGCAAGGGCGGGCGCAAGATCGGCGAGGTCGAGGAGGGCTATCTGGAGGTGCTCGACCCCGGCGACACCTTCATCTTCGCCGGGATGACCTGGAAGCTGGTCGGCGTGACCGGGACCGACGTGCTGGTCAGCCCGGCGCCGAACGCCAACCCGAAGATGCCGAGCTGGGGCGGCAGCAAGTTCGCCATCTCGACCTTCCTCGCCGCCAGGGTGCGGCGGATGATGTCGGACGAGGCCCGCTGGCGGGTTCTGCCGGACGACGTCCGCGAATGGCTCGAGGCCCAGCGCGACCGGTCGGTGATCCCGGGACCCGACGAGATGCTGCTGGAGACCTTCCCGCACGGGAAGCGGTTCTACATGGTCGTCTATGCCTTCGACGGCCGGCACGCGCACACGACGCTCGCCATGCTGCTGACCCGCCGGCTCGACCGGCTGGGCATCGGGCCGCTGGGCTTTGTCTGCAACGACTATGCGCTGGCCATCTGGGCCCTGAAGCCGATGGATCGCCTCGATCTCGACGACCTGTTCGCCGAAGACATGCTGGGCGACGACCTCGAGGCCTGGATGGACGAGAGCTTCATGATGAAGCGGTCTTTCAAGGCCTGCGCGCTGATCAGCGGCCTGATCGAGCGGCGGATGCCGGGGGCGGAGAAGTCCGGACGGCAGGTGACCTTCTCCACCGACCTGATCTACGACGTGCTTCGACGACACCAGCCCGACCACCTGTTGCTGAAGTGCGCCCGGGCCGACGCGGCGACCATGACCATCGACGTGGCCCGGGTCGGGCGGCTGCTGCAGCGGGTGAAGGGCCATATCCGCCATGCGACGCTGGAGCGCCTTTCCCCCTTCGCCGTCCCGATGTTCATGGAGATCGGCCGCGAGCGCGCGCCGGGCGGCGCGGCCGAGATGATGCTCGCCGAGGCGGCCGAGGACCTGATCGCGGAGGCGATGGCGTGATGGGCGTCCTTCGACACGCATCGCTTCGCGACGCTGCTCAGGATGACGTATTCGATAGTGCCTTCTGACGCAGATTCGATGAAGCTTTCCCCCGCACGTCATCCTGAGCAGGGCGCGCCAGCGCCCGTGTCGAAGGACGCATTGCCCTTCCGCGCCTCGATCTGCGGCGGCCTGGCGATGGCCGTGAACGGGAAGGAGGTCGTCCTGAAGGCCTCGGGCGCGCTGGCCGTCACCGGTTCCGACGCCCTGCTGGTCGCGGACCTGCACTTCGAGAAGGGTTCGGCCTACGCCATGCGAGGCCAGCTGCTGCCGCCCTATGACACCCGCGAGACGCTGGCCCGGCTGGAGCGGGAGGTGGCGGCCTGCGCCCCGCGGCTGCTGGTGTTCCTGGGCGACAGCTTCCACGACGGCGCGGCCGAGGCCCGGCTGGCGCCGGAGGACGCCGCGCGCCTGGCGGCGCTGGCGCTGGGACGGACGCTGGTCTGGGTGGTCGGAAACCATGACGCCGACGGCCCGCGCGGCCTGCCGGGCGATGTCGTCGACGAGATGGCGCTGGACGGCCTGAAGCTGCGTCACGA
Organism: uncultured Caulobacter sp.; assembly: GCA_937991555.1. GTDB lineage: Bacteria > Pseudomonadota > Alphaproteobacteria > Caulobacterales > Caulobacteraceae > Caulobacter. Next base: position 1,904 of record CALKHU010000128.1, on the reverse strand, counting down.
ACCGCAGCCGGGGTCGCAGCCGGGCGAGGTCGCGGGCCATCTTCACCCGGCCGCGCGGATCGCCGGACGCGGCGGGCGGGTGCGGCGGCGCTGCTTCGTGACCGACGGTCGCCGCGTCGTGCTGCCGGCGTTCGGCGCCTACGCCGGCGGGCTGAACGTGAAGGATCCGGCCTTCGAGCCGCTGTTCACGACCCGGCCGCTGGCGGCGGCGCTCGGGGCGGACAGGGTCCACCCGATCGGCTGGAAGAGCCTGGTCAACGACTAGAGGCCCGCTTGTCCCGCCATCCGCCGGGATGAGCGGATCGCCTACAGGCTCATCGCCTGTTCGAGGGCGAAGGCCAGGGCGACGGCCGCGCCGGCGGTGATGACCGTGCGATAGCGGGGACGCCAGGCGGGGCCGTCGGCGGCGCGGGTGTCCCACAGCCACATCAGCAGGAAGGCGGTCATGAAGCCGCTGACCTGTTGCACGCCCGTCAGCCTGTCCGTCACCGCGCCGAACAGCAGGGCCAGGGCGGCGACCGGCGACAGCATGGCCAGCGCCACGCTCCACAGCCGGGGACGGATATGGCTGTCGATCTCAAGGCCGGCGCGGACGCCGCCGAGATAGCTGAGCATCGCCGTCGACCAGCCGATCAGTCCGAAGAAGGCCTGGTCTCGCACCCCGGCGGGGCCGTAGCAGTAGAGCGCGGCCGACACATAGAAGGGAATGAGGCTGACGACGCCCATGGTCCATGCGGACGCCGGCGCTCGCGCGATGGCCTGCCTCATGCCCCGAACTCCTGCGCAACGCCCCTGCGGCCGCCCCTCGCCCCCGGCCATGCGGTGACGAAGCAGAAACCATACAGCGACTGCGGGCCGGGCGCGAAGCGCGAAATTCCGCGGACCGGGCCGCCCTCGGCGCGGTCAGCGGGCGTAGACCGCCAGGCGGGCCATGGTCTCGCCATCCAGATTGCCGGTGGGTTGCAGGTTCTTGTCGCGCTGGAACGCCTGAATGGCCCCCTTCAGCGCGGCCGACGTCTGCCCGTCCTGCGGGCCGCGATAGTAGCCGAGCATCTGCAGCGCGCGCTGGGCCGAGGCGACGCCGCCGGCCGCCGTCGCGGGGCGGGCGGACGGGTTGGGGGTCGCCGGGCGGAAGGCCGCCGCCGACTTCTCGGCCACATCGCGCTGTTCCGGCGTCAGGCCGCGCTTGACCCGCTCAGCCGCGGCCCGGGCCTCGGCGTCGCCGCCCTTCGCCGCGATCAGGTACCACTTGTAGGCCTCGGCGGCGTTCTGCTGCACGCCGAAGCCCTGCTCGTGCAGGCTGGCCAGGTTGTACTGGCTGTCGCCCATGCCGAGGTCTGCCGCGCGCCGGAACCACTGGGCGGCGGTGGTCTTGTTCATCGGGCCGCCCGAGCCGTGGAAGAAGGCCAGGCCGAGGTTGTGCATGGCCCGCGGGTCGCCGGCCTGGGCGGCGCGCTCGGTCCAGCGGCGCGACTCCGCCTCGTCCTTGCGCAGCCCGAGCGCGCCGGACTGGTAGGCTTTCGAGAGGTCGAACTGGGCGGGCGCGTAGCCCATGTTGGCGGCCCGGCGCAGCCGGTCGAGCGCGGCCGGATCCTTGGCCTCCATCAGCCGCAGGGCTTCGCCGTAGAGCGTGGCGGCGCTGTCGGCGGCCTCGCCGCTGGCGGCTGCGGCCAGCGCCGGCGGCGGCGTCGCCCCGCCTTCGAGGCCGGGCGCCACGGCCATGGCCACGCGCGGCGTGGTGTCCGCTTCCGCGCCCTTCACCTCGCCCCGGGAGTCGGCCTTGGCGATACGCAGCGCCTCGGCCACCCGCGGGCTGGGCTTGCCGCCCGCGCCGCCGGTTGACAGCACGACGCCGACCGCCGCCACGCCGAAGACCGCGCCCACGCCGGTGACGATGAGCAGGG
>CALKHU010000127.1 GCA_937991555.1 uncultured Caulobacter sp. | reverse complement strand
TAGAAGATCAGGATGCCGCGCATCCCGTAGTAGGAGAACCGCTCCCACATCTCGGCGAAGAAGAGGATGAGCAGACCCTTGGGGTGGTTCCGCATCTGCAGAAGCACCGGGATCCCGGTCGCCAGGGTCACGAGGATCCCCAGCGCAATGACGATGTTCATACTGCCGTTCCTGTAATTCTGGCTTCAGCGCCGGGGGGCGGCAAGATTCCCCCGCATCCGCCCCGATTTGTGCGGGAGAAAATCACGCGGCGTGTCGTTTCACAAGCAAAGGCTTGCCTGCGCGAGCGGTGCGGCAGCCGCCTTCGCCTCTCGCGCGTTGTCCCGGCGGAGGTCCCCAACATGGCTCAAGTCGCTACGCCGTTTACCCTGTCCGCCGCCCCGGGGCGGGTCCGCGTCCTGTTCGAGGGGCATGAGATCGCCGACAGCGCCGCCGCCCTGGTGCTGCACGAGAACGGGCGCGATCCGGTCTACTACTTCCCGCGCGAAGACGTGCGGATGAGCTTCCTGAAGCGGAACGACCACGGTTCGACCAACGAGAAGGGCGCACTGGCCTGGTACACGATCATGCGCGACCGCAAGATCGTCGAGGATGTCGCCTGGTCTTACGAAAAGGCCGCGGGCGAGGCGGAACTGATCGAGGGCTACATCGCCTTCATGCCCGAGCACGTGGACTTCGAGGCCGACGCGCCGGCCGAGCCGGTGCGCCGCGTGCCGCCGATGGATCCGCCGTATGCGTAGGGCGTCCTTCGACACGGCGCTTCGCGGCGGCTCAGGATGACTCGGCCAGAAGGCTACCCGTTCCCGTCATGCTGAGCAGCGCCGCAGGCGCGTGTCGAAGCACGCAACGCGCTAATAGGCGCAGTCCGTGAACACGCGGTCGATGTCGCCCGCCCATTCGCCGTGGAACTTCTCCAGCAGGCGTTCGGCGGGCGTCAGGCCGCTGTCGGCGATGGCTTCGAGTTCGCCGAGGTAGGTGGTCTCGTCGATGAAGGAGCCGTCCAGCCGGGCGCGGCGCTTCAGGCCTTCCTTGCTGATGGCGATCATGTCCTTCGCGACGTCCTGCACCGTCCGGCCGGCCACGACGGCCTTGAGGCCCAGCCGGTTGACGTCCGAACGGAGCGTCTGCCGCTCCTCCGGCGTCCAGTGCTTGCAGAGGTCCCAGGCGGCGGCGAGGGCGGCGCTGTCGTAGAAGATGCCGGTCCACAGCGCCGGCAGGGCGCACAGCCGGCTCCACGGGCCGCCGTCGGCGCCGCGCATTTCGAGGTAGGTCTTGAGCCGCACCTCGGGGAAGATGGTGGTGGTGTGGTCGGCCCAGTCCTTCATCGTCGCCCGGCCGTCGACGCCGTCCAGCTTGCCGTCGATGAAGTCGCGGAAGCTCTTGCCGGCGACGTCGACGTACAGCCCGTTCCGCTTCACGAAGTACATCGGCACGTCGAGGGCGTAGCGGGCGTAGCGCTCGAAGCCGAACCCGTCCTCGAACACGAAGTCGAGCATGCCGGTGCGGTCAGCGTCGGTGTCGGTCCAGACGTTGGCCCGGGCCGACAGGAAGCCGTTCGGCCTGCCCTCGGTGAACGGCGAGTTGGCGAACAGTGCGGTCGCGATCGGCTGCAGCGCGAGGCTGGTGCGGAACTTGGCCACCATGTCCGCCTCGGACGAGAAGTCGAGGTTGGCCTGCACGGTGCAGGTTCGGAACATCATGTCGAGGCCGAGCTTGCCCACCAGCGGCATGTACCGCTTCATGATCACATAGCGGCCCTTGGGCATCACCGCCGCCTGCTCGCGGGTGATGGTCGGGTGGAAGCCCAGACCCAGGAAGCCCAGGCCGAGCTCGTCGGCGACGGTCTTCACCTCCTGGAGGTGCGAACCGGTTTCCTCGCAGATCTCGTGCATCGAGTTCAGCGGCGCGCCGCTCAGCTCGAACTGGCCGCCGGGCTCCAGGCTCACGCTGGCGCCGCCCCGCTGCAGCGCGATCAGGGTCTGGCCCCCGTCGGCGCGGTCCTCGTAGACGCCCTCCCAGCCGAAGCGCATCAGGCCTTTCAGCATCGCCTCGATGCCGTCGGGACCGGCGTAGGGCACGGTCTCATGGGTTTTCAGGCGGAAGCCGAATTTCTCGTGTTCGGCGCCGACCTTCCACTCGCTGGCGGGCTTGCAGCCCTTGGCGAAGTAGGCGGTCAGGTCCTCGAGGGACAGGGGCCGATCATCACACACAGTCGTGGCCATACAGGTTCGAGCCTCCCCAGGCTTCTTGGCGTTGTGGTCGGGAGGCCCATTCCCCGGCCGGGCGCGATCTTTACGCTGTTCAGCAGGTGGTAGCAAAAGGCTACGGTCTCAAGAGGCCGTGACCCAGTCTCCGACAGCGGCCTGCCAGAGCGCCAGGGCGGCGATGGCGGCCGTGTCGGCGCGCAGGATGCGGGGTCCCAGCGACACGGGCGTGACGAAGGGCAGGCTGCGCAGCAGTTCGCCTTCCTCGGCGGTGAAGCCGCCTTCCGGTCCGATCAGCACGGCCCAGGGCGCGGTCGGTGATTCGCGCAGCGCCGCCAGCACGGGCGCGGCGTCTCCCGCCTCGTCGCAGAACATCAGCCGCCGCCCGGCCTCCCAGGACGTGAGCAGCCGGTCGAGCTTCCCGGGCGCGACGACTTCCGGGACGTCGAGGCGGCCGGTCTGCTCCGCGGCTTCGGTGGCGATCGCCTGCAGGCGGCCGACATTGGCGTGGTCGGCGTTGGTGCGCCGGGTGATGACCAGGCGGATGCGGCGGGCGCCCAGCTCCACCGCCTTCTCGACGATGGTCTCCAGCGGGCCGCGCTTGACCAGGGCGACGACGAGGTCGAGGTCCGGACCGTCCTGCTGCGGGCGGACCAGCGAGCCGACGGTCAGGCGGCAGCTCCGCTTGCCGGCCTCGACGACGGTCGCGCGCCACTCGCCGTGGCGGCCGTTGAAGAGCAGCACCTCCGAGCCGACGACCAGCCGCATGACCGCGACGAGGTAGCGACTCTGGTCGGGAGACGGAGTCACCGGCGCGCCGGCGGAGAGATCGTCGGGAACGAAAAGGCGGATCATGCCGCCCTTCTAGCGCGGCCCGCGGCCGTCGCGCACCTGCCGGAGCGGCCGGCGTCGCCGTTCCGCCGCCGTTCAGGCGGCGAGGGCTGGAAGATGGCCGCGCCGCCCGGCGAGCCCGTAGCCGAAATCATGCTTCAGATGCCGGGCGAACACCCCGGCGAGGTAGGCCCGGTCGTCGGGCGACGGCGCCACGGTGTCGCGGGCCTTGCGGTCGGGAACGATGGTCTCCCCATAGGCGGCGTCCAGGCGCCGTGCGACGGCGTCGCGGCCGGAGACGGCCACGCCGGCGGCCACATCCGCCGTCGACAGGTCGACGCCCCAGTGGCGCCAGACCCGCCGGATCACGGCGGCGGGCTCTGTCTTCATGTCCTCGTAGCGGACGACGAGAAACTGGTCCGGCCGCGTCGCGGACGCCTCGCCCCAACGGTTGAAGAAGCGGATGAACCACCACACGTCGTCGACCTTCTTCAGGCCGGGCGCCGGGCGGCGCAGGTAGTCGCTGAAACTGCCGAGTCCGTACCGGTCCGCCCACTTGACGTAGTAGCTGGCCAGCGCCTCGCGCGGGTCGCGGACCAGCACCACCGTCGGCGGCAGGTCCATCAGCTGGGCGGCCCCGAGCAGGGTCATCACCCGCGACGGGATATTGTGCGAACTGCCGATCCGCGGCGCGGCCTCGTGCGCCCAGCCGTTCTTCGGGTGGCCGATGAAATCGTTGCTGCCCGGCCCGCTGGACGTCTGCGGCGGCGGCAGGTCGAGACGGCTGGCGATGGCGTGGCTGAGCATGAAGCGCAGGCCGTGCGTGCCGGAATTCTTCGCCGTCACCAGGAAGCCGTCGACCTTGCCGGCGTAGCGCATCAGGTGATGGCTCGACACATCGCTGTCGAGGTCGCGCAGGGCCAGCTTCAGGGCATCGCTTGCCAAATCGGCCACGGGCGCCAACCTTCGAAAGCAGCGGCGCGCGGCCGCTCAGGGGAGGGCTCGGCCCATGGAATACGTCCGTCTGGGAACGAGCGGCCTGAAGGTATCGAGGCTGTGTCTCGGCTGTATGACATACGGCTCGAGCAGCTGGCGGCCGTGGGTGCTCGACGATGAGGCCAGCAAGCCGTTCTTCCGCGCGGCCGTCGAGGGCGGGATCAACTTCTTCGACACCGCCGACATGTATTCGAACGGCCAGAGCGAGGTCGTGACCGGCAAGGCGCTGAAGGAGTTCGCCCGCCGCGAGGAGACGGTGATCGCCACCAAGGTGTTCTTCCCGCACGGCCGGGGACCGAACGCCGGCGGCCTGTCCCGCAAGCACATCATGGACGCCGTCGACCGGTCGCTGAGGAACCTCGGGACCGACTACATCGACCTCTACCAGATCCACCGCTTCGACTACGAAACCCCGATCGAGGAGACGCTCGAGGCGCTGCATGACGTCGTGAAGGCGGGCAAGGCGCGCTACATCGGGGCCTCCTCGATGTTCGCCTGGCAGTTCGCGAAGATGCTCAGCACCAGCGAGAAGAACGGCTGGACGAAGTTCGTCTCAATGCAGCCGCAGTACAACCTCGTCTACCGCGAGGAGGAGCGAGAGATGCTGCCCCTGTGCAAGGCGGAGGGCGTCGGCGTGATCCCCTGGTCGCCGCTGGCCCGGGGCTTCCTCGCGGGCGGCCGCAAGGCGGTCGGCGAGGGCAATACGGAGCGCGCCCGCACCGACGAGTTCTCGCCCCGCCTCTACTACCGCGACGCCGACTTCGAGGTGGTGGACGCGGTGGAGACCGTCGCGAAGGCGCGGGGCCTGTCCAACACCCAGGTCGCCCTGGCCTGGGTGCTGAAGAACCCGGCCATCACTGCGCCGATCGTCGGCGCCTCGAAGATGCATCACCTGTCCGAGGCGCTGTCCGCGCTGGAGGTCACCCTGACCGACGACGAGATCGCGCTGCTGGAGAAGCCCTACCGGCCCAAGCCGGTGCTCGACCATGGGT
>CALKHU010000126.1 GCA_937991555.1 uncultured Caulobacter sp. | reverse complement strand
TTCCCCGGGGATCAGGCGCGAGCGCTCCCCGAGAAGTACGTCTCGGCGAGCTGCCACGCGATCTTGCCGCACTGCGAGCCGAGGATCCGTCCCGCGAGATCATCGGCCCGGACGTGGATGCCACCGAACAGCCGTGAGATCCCGGCCAGGTCGGCCGCGTCCTCGCCGCCGCCGCGCATCAGCGCCGCCAGCACGACGGCCAGGTCCCGCGCCGACAGGGCGCCGAGGCGCTCTCCCAGCGTCCGCCAGTCCTCGACGCCGAACGCGGTCTCCAGTTCGGCCAGCGCGCCCAGGGTCAGGCACAGCCGCCGCGGCCGGCCGCCCAGCGTCGCGACGACCTCGCCCCGCGCCCCGTTCGCCGCGGTCACGTCAGCGCCTCGAACGCGATCTCGCCGGCGGAGGCCAGGGTCAGGGCCCAGGCGGCCTCGCCCTCGTGCTCGCCGGCGTACTCCAGCGCGGCGACCAGGAAGGGTCCCTCCAGCACGCCGAAGTCGGGCACGATCAGCCGCCAGGTCCGCGCCGCCTGGGTGAAGAAGGCCTCGCGGATCATCGCGTCGCTGGCCGCGTCGCGAAACACGCCGGCCCCGCTCACGCTCGCCTGCCGCACGCCCGCCCCGGCCAGCAACTCCCGCCAGCGCCCGGCGCTGTCGCCGTCGGTGACGTCGACGCTCCTGGCGTTCAGCGAGATGGCCCGCGCTCGCAGCCCGGCGACGGTCACGAACCCTTCCGGGTCCTCCCCGTCGCCGATCTTGAGCAGGATGTCCTTGCCGCGTTGGGCGCTCATGCGCTGTCTCCTTCCAGGGGTTCGGTCACCGCCCGCACGCGCACGACGCCCAGCACCGGGCGGTAGTCGGGCGAGCGGAACACGTCAGCGTAGGTCACCCGCAGGTTCACCAGCCGGTGACTGTCGAGCGGAAACGCCGCGCCGTGCAGCGCCGCGCGCAGGGCGGCGGCCACGGCCTTGACCTCCTCGGCGCCGCTGAAGCGCGAGGCGCAGGTCAGGGTCAGGACGTGTTCGACGCCTTCCCCTTCCAGCCCGCCCCACGGCCGCGTCTCGCTGCGGCCGAGGGCGACGTAGGGATAGACCCTCGCCTCGGGCAGTTCGTCGTGGATCCGCGGCGGATCGCCGAGCAGCGCCTGCAGTCCCGCATCGGCGCGAAGATGGTCGAGCAGGCCCTTCTGCAGGGCCAGGTCGGGACTCATGGCCAGGACCTTTCGAGTTTCAGGGTCATCCGCCCGGGTTTCGGATGCGACGGCCGCACCGCCACCACCCGCCAGGGCTCGCCGCCGGCCTTCAGCCGCATGCCCCGGGCCGCGACACCGTTGCGCGCCACGGCCTCGGCCGTCTCCGTGAGCACGGGCCGGCCCGGTCCTTCGGCGACGTCGCGGTGACCCGCCGGCCGGAGGTCGATCCACAGCGCCGCCACCTCGGCCCAGGTTCGCGTCCTGCCGCCAAACACGGTCTCGGCCTCGGACGGCGCCTCCAGCACCGCCAGGGTGCGCAGTTCGGCGATCCTCACAGCCGGGCGCTCCGGAACGGCGCCAGCCAGGCGCCGATGCGAGCCTCGGCCGGAAGCCCTTCGCGCTGCTCATGGCTCCAGGCGACCAGCATCAGCACCGCGACGCGCAAGGGCGCCGGCGCGGGGTCGGTCAGCACCTGGCCGACCGCCCGCTCGACCCGCTCGGTCGCGGCCTCGATCAGCAGCTGAATCAGCGCGTCCTCGGCGTCGTCGGTGACGCGCAGGAACGCCTTGGCCTCGGCCAGGGTGATGGGGGGCATGACAACCTTTCCCTTCTCCCCTCGAGGGAGAAGGTGGCCTGCGAAGCAGGTCGGATGAGGGGGCTCTTGGGAAGAGCCGAAGGCGCGGCGGAAGGGGCCGTTGACCCCTCGTCCGTCGGCCTTCGGCCGCCGCCTTCTCCCACAGGGGAGACGGAAGCTCGACTACGACGCCGCGAACTTCATCAGCTTGATGGCGTCGAAGTTCTGCACGCCGCCGCCGACACGCTTGGTGGTGTAGAACAGCACGTAGGGCTTGGCGCTGTAGGGATCGCGCAGCACCCGCACCCCGGCCCGGTCGACGATCAGGTAGCCCTTGGCGAAGTCGCCGAAGGCCATGGCGAAGCTGTTCGCCGCCACGTCCGGCATGGTCTCGATCTCGGTCACCGGATAGCCGAGCAGCGTGGCGGGCGCGCCCGGCGCCGTCGCCGGCGACCAGATGTAGTTGCCGTCGGCGTCCTTGAACTTGCGGATCTGGGCCGCGGTCCTGCGATTGAGCACGAACCGCCCGTTGGACCGGTACCGGGCCTTGGGCGCGTAGATCAGGTCGATGATCCGGTCGACCGGATCGGTCGCATGGAAGCCGCCCGCTGCGCCGCTCAGCACGAAGCCGATCTCGCCCCAGGCCTGCGAGGCGTCGGCGACCTTGGTGTAGCTCAGGAAGCCCTTGGGCTTGTTGATCCCGTCGCCGTTGACGAAGGCCTCGGTCTCCTGGGCCGCGAAGGCGTCCTCGCACTCGGCGGCCAGCCATTCGTCGATATTGACGAAGGCGTCGTCGAGCAGGGCCTGGGTCGCCGCCGGACTGGCGTAGAGGTCGGCCGCGGGGAACTCCAGCAGCGCCAGCACGGGCGGATCGGTCTCGGGCCGGGCGTCGGTCTCGGCCGCCCAGCCGCTCTCGACGCCGGCGGTCGACACCGGTTTGCGGAACACGCCGGCCCCGATGGTGCGCACCGTGGCGATGTCGCGCATCGGCGAGCTCATCTGCAGCCGCCGCTCGATCATCCGCTCGGTCTCGGGCGGCGCGACATAGCCGCCGGCCGTCGGCACGCCCTCGCTCAGGCCCTTGGCCTCGATCACCAGGGCGGAGGCCTGGCCGGTCTTCAGATAGCCGTCCCAGGCCTGCTTGCGCTCGTCGGGCAGGGCCGCGCGGCGGTCGCCCTCCCCGCCCAGCGCCGGCCGGCGGGCGTCGCTCAGGGCGCGGTCGAGCCGCCCCTGGGCCGCCTGCAGCGAGGCGTCGATCCGCGCCACCTTCTCCTCGAGCAGGGCGTCGCTCCGCTTGCTCTCGAGGGCGTGGAGCCGCTCGTCGTTGGCGGCCTTGAAGGCCTCGAACGCGGCCATGACCTCATGCATGGCGGCGCGCGCGGCGGGATCCGCCGCCGCGTGTTTGGTCTCTTTCATGGTATCTCCGTTGAAAAGCCCGCCCCGGACAGGATGCGGGCGGGAATGCTAGGCTGCCGGCCGAGGGTTCCGGTGACCGACAGCACACATGACTTCGTTCACCGTCTGGTCGACAGCCATCCCTGGCTGCGGCCGGCGCTGGTCCGGCATCTGCAGGCCTGCGGCGAGTTGTTGCCTCACGTGCTGATGGGTGACATCACCCGCGTAGCGGTCGCGCTCCATCTGATGGGCTCCGAACGCAAGGACGCCCGCGAGGAGCTGCGCAAGCTGCTGATGTCGTTCAGCTGGGCCTTCATCCATGACGATTGGGACGTCGGAAACATGATCGGCGTGTCGTTCCTCGCGGACCTGCCGCGCCCGAACGAAAAGGGTGCCGACATCGTCGAAGCCCTGCCGCTCGTCCTGGCCCAGGCCCTCGAGGACCTGCGAGGCTAAGCCGCCTCCACGACCTGTCCGACCGCCGAAATCCTCGCGCCCGGCAGCATCGGGAAGGTCACCACCGACACCTCCCAGAGGTCGATCTCGGTCAGCACCCGCAGCCGGCCGGTGCCGTCGGGCCGCGCCTTGACGGTCTTGAAGCCGATGCTCAGGCCGTCCATCGCCCCGGCCCGCACCAGGGCTGCGGCCATCCGCCCCTCGGGCGTCGCATGTAAGATACGCCCCCGTACAAAAAGCCCACGCGCATCTTCGGCGACCTCGTCCCAGACGCCGATCGGCCGGCGCGCATCGTGCTGGCCCAGCATCCGGATTCCTGCCGCCCCCCGCCGCGCCAGCGAGGCGGCGAAGGCCCCCGCCGCCGCCACGTCGTCGTTCAGATCGCGCGTCCAGAAGAGGGACGCGTAACCGCTGATCTCGGTCTGATCGGTCATGAAGTCGGCCTTTCGCCGGGCCTTGCGTGGTTCGACAGGCGCTTCGCGCGGCTCACCATGACAAGGAAAATTCAGTCATTCTGGGCAGCCCGCGCAGCGGGCGTGTCGAAGGACGCAAGGCGCCTAGAGCTCCCCGCTCTCCAGCCGCCGCTCGAGCCGTTCCAGCGTCAGCCGCGTCGCCGACACCTGCTCCTCGAGCCGCGCCAGCCGCTCGCTCATCGCGGCCTGGCCCTCGACCCGGCGCGACAGCTCGTCGATCCGCGCCGACGCCCGCCCGGCCCACAACAGCCCCGCGGCGGCCTGGATGGCGATGGTGACGATGACGGCCAGCGTCACCTGCCCGTCGAAGCGTATGCGTCGGGTGGTCATGGCGTCTCCTTTCCTCTCCCTCGTGGGAGAGGGGGACCATGCGAAGCATGGTGGAGCGGGTGGCGGAGGCGGCGAGAGGTCTGCCGACGACGCAATGAAGACGAACACGGAGGACGACCTTTGGACCGCCGCGCATCCCTCTCCGCCAGCCTCGGGCTGGTCCCCCTCTCCCAGGAGGAAGAGGATCAGACTTGGAGCCCCGCTAGCCGCCGCCGCTCCTCGGCGGAGAGGAAGCTCGCCGCCTCCAGCCGCGCCCAGAGCGCGTCTCGTTCGGCGCTCAGCGCGGACACGGCGTCGAGATCGCAGCCGATTCGCACGCCCGGATGGCGCGCGCCCAGCCACCCGGTCAGGGCCCGCGCCAGCCGCTCGGCCAGCGGGACCACGGTGTGCCGCCAGAAGGCCCCGTTGGCCTCACGATAGTTGGCGTAGGTGTTGTCGCCCGGAATGCCGAGCAGCTGCGGCGGCACGCCGAAGGCCAGCGCGATCTCGCGGGCCGCGGCGTGCTTGCCCTCGATGAAGTCCATTTGGGCGGGCGAGAGAGACATCGGCTTCCAGTCGAGTCCGCCCTCCAGCAGCATCGGACGGCCCGCGCCCGCCGGCCCGCCCCGCGCTTCCAGCTCCGCCTTCAGGGTCTCGAACTGCTCGGCCGTCAGGCGGTCGCCGGCGTCGGGATTGGAGTAGACCAGCGCCCCGCTCGGCCGCGCCGCATTGTCCAGCAGCGCCTTGTTCCAGGCTCCGCTGGCGTTGTGCACGTCGATGGCGAAGGCGGCCGCCTCCAGCGGACTGGCGCCGTAGTGGTCGTCGGCCGGGTTGAACAGCTTCAGGTGAAGCACCGGCAGCCAGCCGTCGGCCTCGCGCCCGATCCGCACGCTGCGCCCGCTGACGCCGTAGTCGTAGGCCTCGGGCCAGCCCTGCCGCCCGGGCACGACCTTCATGCGGTCGGGCCGCAGGCTCCACATTTCCTCGGGCCCGTCGCCCGCGGCCTCCAGGTAGCCGTTGCCGCTGACCTGCAGCGCGCCGAAGAAGCCCTCGAGCAGATCGGGACCGCCCTGTTCGGGATTGGGCCGGTCGAGCAGCCGCCGCAGCGGGTGGTCCTCCGAGCGCCGCCCGCCGGCGAACACCGCCAGGGGCACGCTCGCCGCCGCCTCGGCGATCATTCGCACGCAGCGATAGGCGACGGGGTTCTTCGCGAAGCCCTCGCGCGCCAGGGTCTCGTAGTCGCGCGGCGTCCATACCGGCCGCCCGGCCGTCGCGAACGCCACGACCGCGCCCGTGCGCGAAGCCTTGCCCTCCGGCGCGCGCCGGAAGCGGGGAAAGAGAGGCATGATCACTCCTTCCCTCCCCTTGTCGGGAGGGGCAGGTCCGCGCAGCGGACCAGGGTGGGCAAGTGGCTTGCCGCTTCCGGCCTCGGATGGGATCGCCACTTGCCCCACCCGTCTCGTGTCGCTGCGTTCGCCGGGCCGCCCTCCCGCGTGGGGGAGGGAAGCAATCACAACACCCGCAACCGCGGCTCGCGCCCGCTTCGTCCGAGCAGCAGGTCGGTCAGCGCCCAGACCAGGGCGTCGGCCCGGTCCGGACTCTCCCGCGCGCCGTCGCAGCCCAGCGCCATCAGCTCCTCTTCGAGGGCCGGGAAGGCGCCGCAATGCACGATCCGGCCCTGTTCGTAGAGGGCGGCCACCGGCTCGGCCCGCGCCCGCTTGCTGAAGCGCGCATGGACCATCCGCACCGCGCAGGGCGGGTCGGCGCTGGCGAGGACGCCGCGCACCATGTCGCCGCCCTGGTTGCCCTCGGCCACGATGGCCGAGGCGCCGAACGTCCGCGCCGCTTCCACCGCCAAATCGGCCCAGGCCTTCGGCGTCAGGCCCCGCACGGTCAGGTCGGCCAGCACGAACCCCATGTCGGCCAGCCGTCCCGCCACCACGATGCCGCAGGCGTCGCCGCCCGCGGTCGCCGGCGGATCGACGGCCACCACGACCCGGTCCAGCCTGGGCGGCCGCGCGCCGCGGCATCGGGCCAGCTCCTCGGCCCGCCACAGGGCGCCCTCGCCTTCCACGACCAGGCCCTCCAGCTCCTGCGCCGCCAGCCGCGTGCCGCCGTACACGGACTGGAGATGGCCCAGAAAGTTCGGCGCCAGATTGTGCGCGTTGGTCCGCGTCGGCATAAGCGACTCCACGAAGCCCGCTTCGCGCCGCAGGTTTCTCAGGGCCTTGATCGGCCGCGGCGTGGTGCTGATCAGCAGCCTCGGATCCTGCCCCAGCCTGAGGCCGAACCGCAGCATGGCCAGCGCGTCTTCGGGCCAGGTCCAGGCGCAGAACTCGTCGGCCCAGGCGACCTCGAACTGCGGTCCGCGCAGGCTGTCGGGGCTTTCGGCGGAGAAGATGTAGGCCTCGGCCTTGTTGGGCCAGACGATGCGCCGGCGCGCCCGTTCGAAACGCGGCCGGAAGTTGCCCGGCGACAGCGCCCGGATGCCGGACGGCCCCTCGATCATCACCTCGCGGACCTGGTCCAGCGTCGAGCCGACCAGTGCGATCCGCCGCCCGTCGAGGGCCTGTTCGATCGTCCAGCCGGCCCCGACCCAGGTCTTGCCCGACCCGCGTCCGCCGAGCGCCAGCCAGGTCGACCAGTCGGGTCGGGGTTCACGCTGCGCGATGTTGGCGCATGTTCGCCAGCTGCTGTGGAACACCTCCAGTTCGGCAGGGTTCAGCCGCGCCCGCCTCTGCGTCGCCGTCCAGGTGCTGGCGAAGGCGTGCCAGGTGGGCATCGATTTCCCGGTGCTTTCGCTCCATGACGTCCGGATCGTCCAGTCGTTCGCGCATGCCATCCTCGCTCTCTTTCCGCGGATCGTCCGCCTCGCGTTCCGCCGCCAGCACCGCCGCTTCCAGCTGCACCACCTTGCGCGCCGCCGCCGCCAGGTTGCCGGTCGCCCGGACGCGGCGATCGATCTCGACCGTGTCCTCGGCGGGCGGCCGGGCGCGCAGCCTCGCGTGCAGCGCACGCAGGTCCTGCTCGAGGTCCTCGTGGAAACCTTCGAACATCGCCGCCTCCGGGATTTGTGGGTGATGCCACAAAGGTAAGCGACCACCGGGCCGCGCGGACCGAAGCCCGCGAGAAAGTGGCAAGCCCTTGAATAATGGCGCGGAATGCCCCGACCCGCGGCGGATCCAGCCGCCTCTGTCCCCCGATCAGTAGGGGATCGGCTCCCCGGCGGGCAGCGGCGGTTGCGGGGCGGGCTGGCGTCGGCCGCCGGGCGCCCCGGGCACGGGAGCGGCGTCAGGCCGTCCGGGCTCTTGTCGACGATGCCGGCGCGC
>CALKHU010000125.1 GCA_937991555.1 uncultured Caulobacter sp. | reverse complement strand
GTTCACCTGATACGGGATCTCGGTGATGATGATGGCCTCGCGGTCCTTGCGGATCTCCTCGACGGAGGCCTTGCCTCGGATGATCACCGAGCCGCGCCCGGTCAGCAGGGCGTTGCGCGCGGCGGTCCGGCCGATGATCTCGCCGCCGGTCGGGAAATCCGGCCCCGGCACGATGTCGAGCAGCGCGTCGGCGCCGATCTCGGGGTCGTCGATGTAGGCCAGGCAGGCGTCGACGACCTCGCCGAGGTTGTGCGGCGGGATGTTGGTGGCCATGCCGACGGCGATGCCCCCGGCGCCGTTGACCAGCAGGTTCGGGATGCGCGCCGGCAGGACGGTCGGCTCCTGCTCGGACCCGTCGTAGTTGTCCTGGTAGTCGACCGTGTCCTTGTCGAGGTCGGCGAGCAGGGCCTCCGCGGCCTTGGTCATCCGGCTTTCGGTGTACCGCATGGCGGCCGGCGGATCGCCGTCGACCGAGCCGAAGTTGCCCTGGCCGTCGATCAGCAGCAGGCCCATCGAGAACGGCTGCGCCATCCGCACCAGCGCGTCGTAGACCGCGACGTCGCCGTGCGGGTGATACTTGCCGATCACGTCGCCGACCGTCCGCGCCGACTTGCGGTAGGCTGCAGTGGACGAGAAGCCGTTCTCGTTCATCGCGTAGAGGATCCGCCGGTGCACGGGCTTGAGCCCGTCGCGCACGTCGGGGAGCGCACGGCTCACGATCACGCTCATGGCGTAATCGAGATAGCTGCGCTTCAGCTCGTCCTCGATGGCGATGGGGGCGACAGCCCCACGCCGTCCGTCATCCGGAGGGGTCGTATTTTCGTCGGTCAAGTGCGGGATTTTGCTATCAGAATCGGACACAAAACGTCCGCCCGTTAGTTAACATCCACGACCTCCCGGCGCCACCTTCCGGCGTCGTTTTCAGCCCCTCCGGAGCGTGATTCATGCGTCTTTTCCCGATCGCCGCCGCCGTCGCCGCCGTCGCCCTTCCCGCCCTCGCGACGCCGGCCTCCGTGACCGTCGAGCTCAAGGGCCCCAAGGGCGAGGCCATGGGACGCGCGACCCTGACCGAAGGCGCCCGCGGCGTGGTCGCCCGCGTCGAGGCGCCGGGCCTCACGCCCGGCTGGCATGGCCTGCATTTCCACGAGAAGGCCGACTGCTCGAGCGTCGACTTCAAGTCGGCCGGCGGCCACGTCCACGACCAGGCGGCCGTGGTGCACGGCTTCCTCGCGGCGGGCCACAACGACGCGGGCGATCTGCCGAACATCCACGCCGGCGCGGACGGGACCGCGACGGCCGAGGTCTTCACGCCGTTCGTGTCGCTGGCGGCCGCCGGCAAGCCCGCCCTGCTGGACGCCGACGGCTCGGCCGTCGTCATCCACGCCAAGGCGGACGACCATACGACCCAGCCTATCGGCGGGGCCGGCGACCGGGTCGCCTGCGGCGTCATCAAGGGGGGCTGATCGCAGCGCTTGTGGCGTCCGGGCCGGTTTGGCAGGCTGACGCCATGCCCCTGCTGTTCGGCGATCCCGCGCCCGCCTTCATCGCGCCCGGAAAGTCCAACCCGCGCTACGTCTTCTCCAGCGTGGCCGGCCGCTATGTCGCGGTCGCCTTCCTGCCCCGAGACGACGCCGCGGCGATGCGGGCGGCGCTTGAGGCGGTGCGCGGCGCCCGGCGGCTGTTCGACGACGCCAGCCGGTGCTTCTTCGGCGTGCTGCGCGATCCCGAGGCGTTCGCGGCGGTCCAGGACGAACCGCCCGGCGTCCGATGGCTGCACGACGTCGATGGCGGCATCGCTGGGCAGTGGGAGGTCGGCGCGCCTCAGTGGATCGTGCTCGATCCGACGTTGCGGGTGCTGTTCACCGCCCCGCTCGACCAGTCCGGCAAGGTCATGGAGCGGCTGGCGGGGCTGCCGGCCGTGAACGACCACGCCGGCGTGCCCCTCACCGCGCCGGTGCTCGTCGCGCCGCGGATTTTCGAGCCCGAACTCTGTCGGCGACTGATCGACTACTACGAGGCGGTGGGCGGCGCCCCGTCGGGCTTCATGCGCGAGGTCAACGGCCAGACTGTCGTCGCCATGGACCCCAACCACAAGAAGCGGTCGGATGTCACCATCGACGACGAGGGCCTGCGCAACATGATCCGGGTGCGCATGCGCCGCCGGCTCACGCCGCTGATCCATCAGGCGTTCCAGTTCGAGCCGAGCCGGATGGAGCGCTACATCGTCGCCTGCTACGACGCCGAGGAAGGCGGCTTCTTCCGGCCGCATCGCGACAACACGACCAAGGGCACAGCCCACCGCCGGTTCGCCGTCTCGATCAACCTCGACGCCGAAGCCCATGAGGGCGGCGACCTGCGGTTCCCGGAATTCGGCGATCGCACCTACCGGCCGCCGACGGGCGGGGCGGTGGTGTTCTCCTGTTCGCTGCTGCACGAGGCGACGCCGGTGACGGCGGGGCGCCGGTACGCCTTCCTGCCGTTCCTGTACGACGAGGCGGCCGCGCGGGTGCGCGAGGCCAACGCCGGCTTCCTCGAGGCGAGGCTGCAAGGTTACCGCGCCGGCGCGCCGGCCGACGCCCCCGGCGCCGACGCGAGCTAGGTCTGGATCTGGCGGTCCGCCGCCGCCCGCACGGCCGCGCGGCGTTCTGACAGCGCGACCAGCGCCACCCCGACCAGGGTCGCGCCGCCGCCGAGCACCAGCTGCGGCGTAAGGCGGTCGCCCATCAGCCCGATGCCGATGCCGCAGGACACCAGCGGCGTCAGGAGAAACCAGGGCGTCACCCGGCCGGGCTCGCGCCGCTGCACCAGCCAGAACAGCAGCGCCGTGGCCCCGACGGTGGAAGCCAGGGCGGCGAACAGCACCGTGCCCCAGACCAGCCATCCGGCCGAGGCCATCCGGCCGACGACATCTCCTTCGAAGGCGAAGGCGCCGCCGAGCAGCACCGGCGCGGCGACCAGGCTGGTGAGGGCCTGCATCTTCAGCGGCGGCACGCCGGGCATGCGCCGGACGAGCACCGTGCCGACCGCCCACAGGGCCGAGGCGAAGACGCCGAGCGCGATGCCGGGCAGGTCGGCGGCGCCGTGTGGGTCAAGGCTCATCCAGGCGACGCCGACCAGGGCGACGACCATCCCGGCCAGCGCCGCCGGCGACATCCGCTCGCCGAGCATGCGCCAGGCGAAGAAGGCGGTCATCGGGATCCACAATTGCAGCGCCACGACCATGGGGCTGAGGTTGTCGATCAGCGAAAAGCCCCAGTAGATCAGCCCGAAGTGCAGCGGGCCGACCAGCAGCACGATCGGCAGGATCTGCCTGAGCGGCGGCAGCGGCGGCTTCAGGAACGGCAGCAGCACCACCAGGGCGATGGCGAAGCGCAGCCCGCCGACCAGCAGCGGCGGCAGCGCGCCGGTCGCCACCTTGGCGGCGGCGTTGTTGATCCCCCAGACCAGCAGGATGGCGCCGATGGCGCTCCATTCGGCGAGGGTGAAGGCGGACTTGTCGGAGCCGGGCGAGGTCACGCCGGGCTCTTCGCACGCGTCGGGGAGCATGGGAAAGCCCTGCGCGCCTGGAGCGAGGCTCGATCTGACAGACCGAGACCACCCTGCTCCAGGTCATCGCTGGTCGCGCGTCGGGTCCGAGAGCCGGTCCACGCTTGTGGGAACGCGCCTAGAACGGGATCTCGTCGTCGAGGTCGGCGGAGAAGCTCTCCTTCGGGCCGGAGGGCTGGCTGCGGCCGCCGCCGCCCGAGTAGCCGCCGAAGTCGCCGTCGTCACGCATCGCGCCGCCGCCCTCGCCGCGGCCGCCGAGCATGGTCAGCTCGCCGCGGAATTTCTGCAGCACGATCTCGGTCGAGTACTTCTCCTGGCCCGACTGGTCGGTCCACTTGCGGGTCTGCAGCGCGCCCTCGATGTACACCGTCGAGCCCTTCTTCAGGTACTGCTCGACGACCTTGACGATGTTGTCGTTGAACACGACCACACGGTGCCACTCGGTGCGCTCCTTGCGCTCGCCGGTGGCGCGGTCGCGCCAGGTCTCCGACGTGGCGATCCGCAGGTTGGCGACCCGGTCGCCGGAATTGAGGGTGCGGATCTCGGGATCGGCGCCCAGGTTGCCGACCAGAATGACCTTGTTGACGCTGCCCGCCATGGGGATCTCCTTCACGCGCCCGGCGACCGCTCCCCGTTCGCGAGGCCCGACGATCAGGCCACCGGGACGCGCCGGAATCTGACGCCCAAGCTAGCGGGCGTTAACAACCGGTGAAAGTATGTTCACTAAATGTTCCTGTGCGCAACTGGCGATTTTGTTGCGCGCCGTATGACCGGGACCCGGGGCTACTGGACCGCGCCGGGATTGACCAGGCGGCCGTCGCCGGACCGTACCAGCAGCAGGTACTGGTTTCCGTCCCACTTCTGCGCCCGGTAGATGCCGCCGCGGCGCAGGTAGATGAAGCTGCCCTGGTAGGCGCCGACCATCTCGCTGTTCTGTCCGCCCATGCGCAGGAACCGCAGGCGCATGCCTTCAAGCTGGGCGGCGCACTTCTCGATGGTGTCGATGTTCCGCGCCACCACGTTCCACTTCACGCCGCCGTCCGGCAGCGCGCCCATGTGGTAGCAGACGCCGCGGTCCAGCGGCGCCTCGAAGGGCTTCTCACACGCGGCAAGGCCGAGGGCGGAGGCGGCGAGAGCGGCGGAAAGAGCGATGCGCGACATGGGCCGAGCCTAGGCTGGAAGAGGGTTCCGGCTCAACCCACCGGCGGGATGGAACAGTTGGCTCCCTGCTCGATGAGCGTGCGGAAGCGACGGTTGTCCTGGGAGATCTCGACCTTGTCGCGCACCAGCCGGAGCGTCTGCTCGCCCCAGCGGCCGTAGGTCGCGCCGCCGCGCTTCTCGCACTGGCCGGTGAACAGGGTCTGGACGCAGCTGTTGAGATCCATCACGCCGACCTGGGACCAGGTCGCGCCGGCGTAGCGCCAGCAGATCGAGCCGGAGACCTGCGTCGGCGCAGGCTCGGCGGGCGCGGCCGGGGTCGCCTGCGGGGCGGGCGCGGCGACCGGCTGCGGCGGCAGCGGCGCGAGGATGGTGCCGGCGGCGTCGGCGGCGGCCAGGGCGCCGGTCTCGTCCACGCCGACGTCCAGGGCGCCGGTGGCGACGCCGTTGCGCCGGGCGCATTCGGCCAGGGTCAGCTCGCCCGCGAACTGGCCGGCCACGAAGCAGCGGATCGGACGCGCCGGATCGAGCCGGGTGTCGTCGTCACGGCCGGTCTCGACGACCAGGCCGCCCTGCGAGGCGGGCGGCGGCTCGGCGGGCGCCTTGCTGCCCCGCATGATCGTCACCGCGATCAGGATGCCGAGCATCAGCGCCACGCCTCCGCCAAGCGCGAGAACGATCCGGCGATCCTTGAAGACTTCCATGCCGTCACCGCTATCGCGCGCGGATGACGCTTTCAAGTGCGCGTGGTCAGCCGTAGCCGGTCAGGCGGTCGAGCGCCGCCTGGTAGTTGGCGATCTGGTTGCTCATGTACTCCGGCACGGCCCCGCCCGCCCCCGGCGTCGACTGGACCTGCGGCTTGGCCGCCGTCTCCAGCGTCCGGTAGGCGTCGCGAACCTTCGACAACGACTTGCCGATGGCGGCGATGGCCGCCGCCACCTGCTCCTTCGAGCCGAGCCCGAGGTCGATGTCCAGGCCGATGCCGAACACAGGCCCCTGCCCGTCGGCGGAAACGCTCTTGCCGTTCTTGTCGACGACGGTGTTGCGGATCACGCCCTGGGTGATGCCCAGCGCCTCAAGGGCGTCGCCGTTCCTGCCGGGCAGGACCTCGATGGATGCCGTCTTCATCTGCGGCGTGATCTTGAGTCGGCGGTACTCGCCGTCGGACACCACCTCGACCTTCACCTTGAAGCCGCCGGCGCGCTTGATCTTGGTCGCCAGAGTGTCGAGCGTGTCGTTGGCGTCGATGGTCACGGTGTTCAGGCGGCCGCCTTCCGTCGTGCGGATCTGGAAGCTGTCGCCGGCACGCACGCCGGTGGCCGAGACCAGCTTCGTCGAGTCCGCATACAGCAGCGTCCCCTTCGGCAGGCCTAGCTTGTCCAGCGCGCTGGCGCCGCTGGTGTCGACGGCGATCGAGGTGGCCGTCGCGTAGCCGTCCTTGCCGGTCAGGCGCTGGGCCTCGACCGCGCCCGTGACGACGTCGATCTTGGCCAGGTAGCCGTCCTTGTTGGCGATCTTGCTCGTGAGGGGCTGGTCCTCGCTGGCCAGACCGGAGATCCAGACCTTGCCGTCGGCGACGGTCATCGCCGTCACCGTGTCCTGGCCGGTCCCGCCGAAGTAGGCGAGGTTGTCGGCGGATGTGTTCGAAAGATCGGTAGAAATCCGCGCCGCGAAGGCGTCCTGCGCGCCGCTGTAGGCCCGGGTGACGCCGCCCACCGCCAGGGCGCCGTTCGAGGTCGTGCCGGCGACCCACAGCGCGCCGCTGTCCAGTCCGACGCCGGTGATGGTCCCGCCCCCCATCGACCCCAGGTTCCGGGTCGCCCCGGCCGCCAAGGAGGCGGCCGAGGTCCAGGTGGTGGTCGTCGTCGTGACCGGGTCGGCGCCGCCGTCGTGGGCGCCGTAGTTCTGCGAGGAAACCGTCGGCACGCCGTTCGTCGTGGTGGTGGTGGTGACGGTTGTCAGGCCGTTGTCGTCGGTACGGACCTGTTCGGTGGTGGTCGGCGTGACCGAGAAGCTGCGCAGGACGCCCGCCCCGTTCTCGACGCCGGCCACCGTGACCGTCGCGCCGTCGACCACGATGCCGCCGATACTGTCCTCGCCCGCCGTGCCGAACTGGGTCGTGAACAGGGTCCGGGGATCCCCCTTCGAGTCGGGAGCCACCGCCATGAGATAGCTGTCCCAGCCGCCGAGCGTGCCTCCGCCGCCCGGCATCGCCGACTTCGTCCGGCCGGCGATATAGACCAGACCGCCCTCGCCGAACGCCACCGCGGTCGCCTCGTCCTCGGCCAGGGCCCCGCGGCGCTGGCTCCACATCTCGTCGCCGCGGGCGTCGAAGACGGTGACGAAGCTGTCGCTCTTGGCCGAGGCCTCGCCCGAATTGATCGGGCCTTCCGTGACGCCGTTCAGCTCGCCGGTGACCCGGCCGGCGATCGCCACCCGGCCGTCGCCGGCGATGCTCATCGCCAGACCCTCGGCCTGGTCGGCCGCGCCGAGGGTGCGGGCGTACATCAGCTTGCCGGTGCTGTCGTACTTCAGCAGCGCGACGTCCCGGGTTCCCTTGACGGCCTGGTTATCGACCGCGCCGTCAACGTCGGCCAGAACGTAGAGCGCGCCGTCCGGACCGACCTTGCTCGCCCGAACCGTCTCGATCGTGCCCTCGAGCGTTCCAGACGAGATCTTCGAGCCCTCGGCGCCGACCGTCGTCCCGTTGACCTTGATCAGGCTCGTCTCGAACTTGCCGTCGTCGGTCTTGGCGTTCTTGTCCGGGTCAGGGTTGCCGGCGTAGGTCGTGACGTAGACCGCCGGAGCTGTGGTCGGGGCCGAGAAGGTGATCTGCTCGGTCGAGTCGCCGCTGATCTTGAAGGAGTAGTCGTCGGCGATGGCCGGCAGGGTCACGGTCGTGCCGCCCGTGGTCACCTTGCGCGGCTCGCCCGGCGTGCGCTCGACGCTGAAGCGGGTCTGCAGGCCGGCGGCGGAGAGC
This sequence comes from uncultured Caulobacter sp., assembly GCA_937991555.1. Taxonomy (GTDB): domain Bacteria; phylum Pseudomonadota; class Alphaproteobacteria; order Caulobacterales; family Caulobacteraceae; genus Caulobacter. The sequence continues at coordinate 10,029 of CALKHU010000125.1, read as the reverse complement.
TTGTCGTTGATCAGCGAGGCGACCGCGCCCATCGACCGCGTGCCGCTGATCTCCGCCAGATCGATCGACAGCGTCTGGGTGGCGGAGCCGCGCTTGACGGTGATGTCGAACTTCACATCTCCGGCGAAGGCCGCGACGGCGTCAGTCTGGCCGCCGGTGTGGATCTTGCCCGTCCGGTAGCTGTAGACGGGGCGCGGAACCCCGACCTGCGACTTGTTGGTGATCATGGTGTCGCCGCGGGTGATCCGCATGCCGTCCATCTTGAGCTTGTCGGTATAGCTCGTGATTTCCGACACCCCGCGGGAGAAGATCGACTGCAGGCGGCTGAGCTCTGTCGAGGAAATGGTCGTCTGTTTGGCGCGCTCGGCGATGCCGTTAAGGGCGTTGAGGCCCTGGTAGAGCGCGAACAGCTTCTTGTAGTCGGCGCTGGCGCCGGGAAGGTCGAGCTGAGCGGCGCCCTCGTCGACGAAGCGGCGGCCGCCAATGACCTGCTTGACGAGTTCGCTCGATCTCGGCGCCGTCGAGCTGGTCGACCACGGCGGGGTCGGCGCGTACTTCCGGGCCCCGCTCGCCGTCGTCGCGCCAGCCGTCGTCGACGCCCCGCCGGACCCCAGTCCGCTGGTGCGTGCCTGGTAATATCCCAGGAGGACGCTGCTATCGAAGGTGACGGCCATGATCCCCGGACGCAATTCCGCCCAGGAACCCTGACGGAGAGGGGCTTAGAAGAGGTTAAGCGGCCTTGTTAACGGGCAATCAGCCCAGCCTCGACAAGGCGCTGGCGGGCGGCCGGCGCGATCTCGAGCCACTCGTCCCGCAGGATGCCCAGCTGGACCACGTCGCGCGGCCGGCCGTTGCTGAGGACGTGTCCCCGCAGGTAGCCCTCGCGGCGGAAGCCGGCGCCGGCCATCGTCTTGAGGGCCGCATCATTGTCGGCCATCACCTCGGCGTAGACCTTGTGCAGGCCGAGCTCGCCGAAGGCGCGGTCGAGACCGAGCACCTGGGCGGCGCGGCCGACGCCCCTGCCCCGCGCGTCGGCGTCGCCAACGAACCAGTTCCAGGCCGCGCGGCGATGATGGCCGGCCAGCCCGGTCAGAGTCAGCAGGCCGGACGGGCGCCCGCCCCGGGTGATCATCCAGCCCTTGAGGTCCGGATCCGAACAGAGCTGCTCAAACCACGCGCGGTGGGCCTCGCGCCCCGAGACGTCGGCGTCCGACATCCAGCGCGCCACTTCGGATTCGGCGCGCCACGCGTAGAGTTGCGCCTCGTCGTCCGGCGACAGGTCGCGAAGTTCAATCATTCAGACGCTCCGCCCCGCAGCGACCTGCACGCCTATCTCGGCGTCACGGCGGAACCGTGACGCCGCGATCATCAGCCCTTGAACAGCGACAGCACGATCTGCGGCTGCTGGTTGGCGATCGACAGCGCCTGGGCGCCGAGCTGTTGCTGCACCTGCAGGGCCTGCAGCCGGGCGCTTTCCTTGGCGAGATCGGCGTCCACGAGGTTGCCGATGCCGGTGTTCAGCGTGTCCGTCAGCTTGGCCACGAACCCGCTGTGCGACTCGATCTGGCGGGACTGAGCGCCGAGATCGCCCAGCGCCTGGTTCACGTTCGAGATCGAGGCGCTGAGCGCCGTCTGGACGGCGGCGGCCAAGGTGGCGGTGGTGATCGAGGCGGTGGCGGCGATGGTCACGATCGCGCCGCCCAGCGACAGGTTCTTGCTGGTCAGCGTGATGTAGGAATTGGCGTCGGCGTTGGCGAGGAAGCGGATGCTTGCGCCCAGCGACCCGTCCAGCAGGTTGGCGCCGTCGAACTCCGCGTCGTCCTTGATCTGCGTGAGCTGGCGCAGCAGCGCCTTGAAGTCGGCGTCCAGGGCCGTGCGGGACACCGTGTCGAGCGACGGGTCCATGGCGGCGGTGACCTTCTCCTTCATCTGCAGCAGCAGGTCGGAAACGGTCTCGCCCGCCGACATCGCGACGTCCGCGATCGACTGGGCCCGGTCCAGGCTCATCTTCACCGCGTTCAGGGCCCCGATATCGGCCCGCTGCGCCTGGGCGATGCCCCAGACGGAGGCGTTGTCCTTGGGACCTTGGACCTTCAGGCCCGTACTGATGCGGTTCTGGGCGCCGGCCAGCTCGTCGTTGGTCTTATTCAGATTCTGAAGGGCGACCAGGGCGGACTGGTTCGTGTGGACGCTGATCGCCATGGGTTTCTCCTCGCAAGGCGCTTAGCAGTTGCAGGACGACTCACTCGGCCGTCCCACAGGCGAAGCTGGCGGGAGATGGTGTGCGTATGGTTAACGCGCATAAACCATGATTACCGCCGCGGCCGAAACCGCGTCGGATGAGGGGCTGTCAGCCCTGCGGCCTGACGCCGCAACCTGTTCGTCGCCTCAGGACTTCGCGTCGATGACGTCGCCGGGGTCGTAGGTCGGGTCGTCCTTGAGACGCAGCACCTCCTCGCGGGGCAGCTGGCGGACGACCTCGCCGGTGCGACGGTCGAGGGTCTTGTAGACGATCGCGCCCGACTTCTCGTCTTGTTCGATGACGAGGCGGAGATCCGCGGTCTGCGGGGCGGGTTCGTGCGGAGTCCGAGGCGCTTGTACGCGACCGACGGGCGGCGCCGGGAAGGCGTCCGCGCCGATGATCGGCGACGTGGGGGCGATGGCTTTCATCTCTCCTTACGCCGGGCTGTGCTGACCGGCGTCTCTCCCGAAAAGCGCGAGGCGAAGGTCCAGGGACCTTCGCCGCCGCGACCAGGGCGGACGGCGCGAACCGCCCGCCCCTTGTTGCGATTGGCCTTAGCGGAACAGGCCGAGCAGCGACGAGGTCGAGCTGTTCGCGATCGACAGAGCCTGCACGCCGAGCTGTTGCTTGGTTTGCAGGGCCTGCAGCTTCGCGCTTTCCTTCGCCAGGTCGGCGTCGACCAGGTTGCCCACGCCGGCGTCGAGGCTGTCTTGCAGCTTGCCGACGAAGTTCAGGTGGGCTTCCAGGGCCTTCGAACCCGTGCCGAGCTTGGCCAGGGCCGCGCCGACGTTGGTGATCGAGGTGCTGACCGTCGTGACCATGGTCGCGGCCAGGGTCGACGTACCGATCGAACCGGCCGCAGCGACGGTGACGTTCGAGCCACCGAGCGCCAGCGACTGGGCGGCGACGGTGATCTTCGACGAGCCGTCCGCGTTGGCCAGGGCCGTCACGGTGTTGCCGGACGCCTTGATCATGTTCGAGCCGTTGAAGTCGGCGTTCGACACGGCCTTGGCGATCTGGTCGCGCAGCGCCTTGAAGTCTTCGTTCAGGGCGGTGCGGCTCGCGCTGTCGAGCGTGGTGTCCGAAGCGGCGAGAGCCTTTTCCTTCATCTGCAGAAGCAGATCGGAAACGGTTTCACCGGCCGCGATCGCCACGTCGATGGTGGATTGGCCGCGCTGGAGGGAGTCCTTGACGGCGTTGAGAGCCTGAGACGTGCCGCGCTGCGTCTGGGCGATGGCCCAGATGGCGCCGTTGTCCTTCGACGAAGCGACCTTCTTGCCGGTGTTGATGCGGCTCTGGACCTGGGTCAGTTCGTTGTTGGTGGCGTTCAGGTTCTGCAGGGCGACGAGCGCGCCCGTGTTCGTGTTAACGCTGTTCAGCGCCATGACGATGGTTCCTTTCAGGTGTCCGGCGTCGTTTTGACGGCCGGGGGCCTTTTGCCCACTGAGGGAGGAAGCAATCGCCGGGCCAGATCAGCCGGGCCGGGCGGCGGCGCCAAGCGCCTGAAATCACTGGGTTATAGGTCTGTTAGGGATGCTCCGACCCGGCAACATCTGCCGGGTTTCGCGCATGCGCGGCAATTCCTGCCGGGCGCCCGGAGGAAAAGCCTGCCGGGCGGGGACATCGCCCCGCCCGGCGTCGCGGCCTACTGGAAGAGACGGCTGAGAATCGACGTCGAGCTGTTGGCGATCGAGAGCGCCTGGACGCCGAGCTGCTGCTTGGTCTGCAGAGCCTGGAGCTTGGCGCTTTCCTTCGCGAGGTCAGCGTCGACGAGATTGCCCACACCCGCGTCGAGGCTGTCCTGCAGCTTGCCGACGAAGGTCGCGTGCGCGTCCAGAGCCTTGGCCTTGGTGCCAAGGCGGGCGAGCGCCGCGCCGGTGTTGGTGATGGAGGTCGAGACCGTGGTGATCATGGCCGCAGCCGTGGTCGCCGTGCCGATCGAGCCCGCCGCAGCGACGGTGACGATCGAACCGCCCAGGGCCATGACTTCAGCAGCCACGGTGATCTTGGACGATCCGTCCGCATTGGCGAGGGCCGCGATGGCCGTAGCGCCGGTCTTGATGAGATTGCTCCCATTGAAGTCGGCGTTCGACACGGCCTTGGCGATCTGGTCGCGCAGGGCCTTGAAGTCCTCGTTCAGCGCAGAACGGCTGGTGGAGTCGAGCGTGGTGTCCGACGCCGCCAGGGCCTTTTCCTTCATCTGCAACAGCAGATCAGAGACAGTCTCGCCGGCCGCGATCGCCACGTCGAGCGTGGAGCGACTGCGGTCGAGCGAGTCCTTCACCGCATTCAGGGCCTGCGAAGTGCCGCGTTGCGTCTGGGCGATGGCCCACACAGCGCCGTTGTCCTTCGCCGAGGCGACCTTCTTGCCGGTGTTGATGCGGCTCTGAGTCTGCGACAGTTCCATATTGGTCGCGTTGAGGTTCTGGAGCGCGATCATCGCGCCCGTGTTGGTGTTCACCGAATTGCTGATCATCGGCTGGTCCTTCCATTCTGGTCGGGAGATGCCCGGCTTTTGCCGGTGAGCCTTCTGGCCCGCCCGCAGCATCGCAAGCGGCGGGCCAGTCTCGCCGCCGCCGGCAGACGCAGAGCCATTGATTTTATTGGGTGTTTTTGCGGGCTCCGGCGAGCGGATGGCGCCCCAAACGCAAACCGCCCGGCGCTAATGGCCGGGCGGCAAACTCTGCCCTGAAACGGGTAGCGATCGCGCCGTCAGGCCGCCTCGGCCCCACCACCCGACAGGCCGCCCATCATGATGCGGTTGATGTCGATGAGGGGCTCGATTTCCTCCTCCCTGCGGATCACCGCGCTGGTATGGCGGCTCACCCAGAGGCTCAGGGAGATGATCTGGGCGCGGAGCGGAACCGGCAGCTGGTTGTTGGGATCCGAGCAGTCGCTGGCCAGCGCCGACCACAGGCGCCGGTTCCAGTCGAGGGCGTCAATGCGCCCCTTGATGTCGTCGGCCGGCAGCTCCGCCGCCTGCATGAGGGCGCGCGTGACCTGGCCGAACAGACGATACTCCGTCTCGCGCGGGGCCTCAGCCCTCGCCGCGGCCTGCTGGTACGCCTGCAGCGACATTGCCCAACCTTTCGTCTTCGTACTCGATCAGTTTCCGGCAGAGCATGAGGGCCTTGTAGTACTCCTTGGCCATCACGTGCCGGGACACATTCACGCAATCAGTCAGAACATCGGGGTTGCCGATGACGCCCATGAACTCGCCCAGGCGACGCGCGAACTCGTCGTGGTACCGCAGCGCGGCCCCCTCATCGAGGTACATCATCATCACCGGGAAATAGATGAGGCGCGCCGGACTGGTGGCGTCCTCCGGCTGCATGATGTCCTTCTCGCGAAGCACCGAGGCCTTGTTCTGGAGGACGAGCACGCCCCGACGGTCCCCGTTCTGTACAACGGCGCCGTTGAGAACGAATTTCTCTCCCGGCTTCAGCGACAGTTTCAGCGGCACGGCGTCTTGCTCCGAAGTCGGGGCGCGCGGCCGCGGAGCCTCAGCCCCGCGGGAATCTCGCCCGCCCGTTGGATGGGACGCTAAGGTCGCACGGTTAACGGGACCTTGCCCAGCCCGCGACCGGACGCCGCTGGTTAATGCGCCATTAGCCATGTCGGGGGCATCAAGGCCTTGTCGTTCGCCCCCTGCCCGGAGTCGCGCAGCATGCCGCAGCCCACCGCCAAGTCGATGACCTCGGCCGCCGCGCTGGGCGTGGAGCCGCTTCCGGCCGTCGTCGCGCCGAAGATGGCCGCGACCCTGATCGGCGATTCCGCCTCGCGGGCCGCGCTCGACCGGCTCGACGCCGCAGTCGCCGAGCTGAAGGCGATGGCGGTCCAGCCCCTGCTGCAGCAGGCAGTGGCGGCGCTCCAGGCCGACGACTTCGTCCGCGGAGGCGACCTGGCGATGAAGGCGCTCGAGATGGACGAGCGCAACGGCTTCGGCTGGTACCTGATGGCGATCGCGCGCGAACGCGCCGGCGACTTCGGCCTGTCCGTGAAATGCTACGAATCGGCCCTGACGCTGATCCCCGACCACGCGGAGGTGGCCAACGACCTCGGCCGCCTCGCCTACCGGATGGGGATGACCGACACGGCAGAGAAGCTGTTCGCCCACTACCTGACGACCCACCCGGGGTCGCCCGAGGCGTCCAACAATCTGGCCTGCGCGCTGCGCGACCAGGGCCGCTTCTCCGACGCCATAGAGGTTCTGCGTCCGGCCATCGAGCTGAACCCGGTCAACGCGCTGCTGTGGAACACCCTGGGCACGGTGATCGGGGAACAGGGCGACCCGGCCCTGTCGGCCACCTTCTTCGACGAGGCGCTCCGCCTCGACCCGGCCATGGCCAAGGCGCGCTACAACCGCGGCAACGCCCGCCTGGCGCTCGGCGATCCGGAGGGCGCCCTCGCGGACGTCCAGCAGGCGATGACCGGGGCCGTGAACGACGAAGAGCGGCTGATGATGCAGATCGCCCGCTCGACGATCCGCCTCGCGCTCGGCCATACGGCGGAAGGCTGGGACGACTACGAGGCCCGCCTTCAGCCGCGGTTCGCCGATGTGACGCGCTTCTACATCGACCGGCCGCGGTGGACGCCGGACAGCGATCTGGCCGGAAAGTCGGTGCTGGTCTACGGCGAGCAGGGGCTGGGGGACGAGATCCTGTTCGCCAACACCCTGCCGGACCTCGTCGAGGCGATCGGATCCGAGGGGCGACTGAGACTGGCGCTTGAAAAGCGGCTGATCCCGCTGTTCGAGCGCTCATTCCCCACGATCGAGATCGGCGCGCACGCCAGTTTCGCGATCGACGGCAAGACGCTGCGCGGCGCGCCGTTCGTCGAGAACACCGCCGACGTCGACCTGTGGGCGCCGATCGGCTCGCTGTTGCGCCGGTTCCGCCGCTCGCCAGACGCCTTCCCCCGCCGGGAGCGCTACCTGACGCCGGACCCGGAGCGGGTCGATCACTGGCGCGCGCAGCTGGCCGCCCTGCCCGGCCCGAAGGTCGGGCTGCTGTGGAAGAGCATGATCCGCAACGGCGCCCGGCACCGCTACTTCTCGCCCTTCGAGCAGTGGGCGCCGGTGCTGACCGCGCCCGGCGCGACGTTCGTGAACCTGCAGTACGGCGACTGCTCGGCCGAGCTGGCGCTGGCCCGGGAACAGTTCGGGATCGAGATCTGGCAGCCGCCGGGCATCGACCTGAAGAACGACCTCGACGACGTCGCCGCCCTCTGCTGCGCGATGGACCTGGTCGTCGGTTTCGCCAACGCCACCATCAACCTGGCCGGAGCCTGCGGGGCGCCGATGTGGCTGATCACCGTCGTCAACGCCTGGCCGATGCTCGGCACCGGAGCCTATCCCTGGTATCCCCAGGCCCGCTGCTTCGCCTCCGCCGATTACCAGGACTGGACGCCGGTCATGACCGAAGTCGGCCAGGCCCTGCGCGAGCGCTTCGGCCTGGGCGGCGCGACCTAGCGGGGCGTCATGGTGCTGGCGATCCTCCAGGCCCGCATGTCGTCCAGCCGGCTCCCCGGCAAGGTCGTCGCCGAGGTCGCCGGGGCGCCGATGATCCTGCGCCAGATCGAGCGGCTGCGGCGGGCCGCAAGCCTGACGAGGCTGGTCGTCGCCACCTCCGACGACGCCACCGACGACGGCCTCGCCGACGTCCTGCGGGCGGCGAGGGTCGACGTCTTCCGTGGTCCGCTCGACGATGTGCTCGGCCGCTTCATCGGCGCGATGGACGCCTTCGGCCCGGCGGATGTCGTCGCCCGGCTGACCGCAGACTGCCCGCTGGCCGATCCCGGAGTCATAGACGCCACGGTCGGGCGCCTGGCGGCGAGCGGCGCCGACTACGTGTCCAACACCGGCGAACCGCGCACCTTTCCCAAGGGGCTCGACGTCGAGGTGTTCCGGTCCCTGGCGCTGCGCGAGGCGGCGGCCGAGACCGACGATCCCTACGACCGCGAGCATGTGACGCCGTTCCTGTACCGGCGCCCCGACCGCTATCGTCTGGCGTTCCACGCCCAGGACGCGATCGAGGGAGACGTCCGCTGGACGGTGGACCGCCCCGACGACCTCGTCTTCGTGCGGGCCGTCTACGACGCCCTCTACCCAGCCGATCCCGCCTTCACGAGCGACGACGTGCGGGCGCTGGTGCGCAGCCGGCCGGACCTGCGGATGCTGGGCGGAGACCGGCGCGTATGACCACCGTGACCCTGAGAGACGTGACCGAGGGCGACCGCGAGCGCCTCCTGGCGTGGCGCAACAGCCCCGACGTCGCGGCCTACATGTATTCCGACCACGTCATCAGCCGGGAGGAGCACGACCGCTGGTTCGACGGCCTCGCCGGGGACCCGGGCCGGCGGTACTGGGTCATCGAGACGAACGGGCGGCCGGTGGGTCTGGCCAACCTTGCGGACATCAGCCGCGCGCATGGCCGCTGCGCCTGGGCCTACTACCTGGCCGATCCGTCGGTGCGCGGGCTCGGCGTCGGTTCCTACGTTGAGTACTGGATGCTGGAGTACGTCTTCGGCGACCTCGGCCTGCGCAAGCTGTGGTGCGAGGTGCTGGCGTCGAACGAGGCGGTCTGGAAGCTGCACATGCGCTACGGCTTCCGGCAGGAGGCGCTGTTCCGCGCCCATGTCGTCAAGGCAGGGCGGACGCAGGACGTCGTCGGCCTCGGCATCCTCGCCGAGGAATGGCGCGAGCGGCGGGGCGAGATGGCGGAACGGCTGCTGGCCAAGGGCTTCAGCCTGCCGGGAACGCAGGACGGGCCGACGGGTTGATTCCAGGACACCGGGCGCCTCCGCCCGACAGCCAGGAAGCCGCCATGACCCCCCACACCGACGTTGAGATCGAAGCCCAGGACCGCGCCGAGACTCTCGACGAGACGAACCTGACCGACGACGGCGCCGAGATCGCCAACTTCGACGACATTCCCGACGTCTATGACGCCACGAGCGCCGAGGACGACGACGACCTGAACGAGAACGACGACGAGGACTTCGAGGAAGACGACGTCGAGGTGATCGACGACGAGCTCGAGGCCGCCCGCGACGACGAAGGGCTGGATATCCGCCGCGAGCCGCTGACCGCCGAGGCCGATGAGCCGGGCGGGGTTCCTACCGACGCCGACCGCCCCGCCGACCTCGAGGGCGAATCCCGCCCCGACGAGACCGTCGATCCTGACGCCGACCCGCACGTCGACCGCCAGCTGGACAAGGGCCTGAAGGAGACCTTCCCCGCCAGCGATCCGGTGTCGATCAACCCCGGCGCGGACTGAGCGCCGCCTCCGCGACATTTCGCGGGAACGGCGAAAGCCGCTTGAACATCCCTCGCAGCGCTTTAGGCTGGCCTCGAATTGAACGTTTGTTTGAGGCTGGCCGCGCGCCGCCTCGGGGGATGGACATGAGCCAGCGCTTCGAAGGCACCGAAAACTACGTCGCGACCGAGGACCTGAAGGTCGCGGTGAACGCGGCCATCGCCCTGCAGCGGCCGCTGCTGATCAAGGGCGAGCCGGGCACCGGCAAGACCGTGCTGGCCGAGGAAGTGGCCAAGGCGCTCGGCAGCAAGCTGATCACCTGGCACATCAAGTCGACGACCAAGGCCAGCCAGGGGCTTTACGAGTACGACGCGGTGACCCGCCTGCGCGACAGCCAGCTGGGTGACGAGCGCGTCAAGGACGTCAAGAACTACATCAAGAAGGGCAAGCTCTGGGAGGCGTTCGAGTCGGACACCCGCCCGGTGCTGCTGATCGACGAGATCGACAAGGCCGACATCGAGTTCCCGAACG
>CALKHU010000124.1 GCA_937991555.1 uncultured Caulobacter sp. | reverse complement strand
GGCGAAGGCGACGATGCCCCAGCGCGAGCAGCGGCCGTAGGTCGGCTTGATGCCGACGGTGCCCGTGAAGGCGGCCGGCTGGCGGATCGAGCCGCCGGTGTCGGTCGCCGTGGCGCCCAGGCACAGGTCCGCCGCCACCGCCGCGGCCGAGCCGCCCGAGGAGCCGCCCGGGGTCAGGGCCTTGTTGCCCGACGCGGCCGACTTCCACGGGTTGATGACGTTGCCGAACGCCGAGGTCTCGTTCGAAGAGCCCATGGCGAACTCGTCGAGGTTCAGCTTGCCGAGCATGACCGCGCCGTCGCCGAACAGGTTGGCGGTGACGGTGGATTCGTACTCGGGGACGAAGTTGCCGAGGATCTTCGAACAGGCCGTCGAGCGGACGCCCTTCGTGCAGAACAGGTCCTTGATCCCCAGCGGGGCGCCCTCGAGCGGGCCGGCGTCGCCCGAGGCGATGCGGGCGTCGGACGCGGCGGCCATCTCGAGCGCCTTCTCCGGCGTCTCCAGGACGTAGGCGTTCAGCGGCCGCGCGGCCTCGACGGCCTCGATGTGGGCGCGGGTGATCTCGACGGACGAGAACGCCTTCGAGCGCAGCCCGTCGAGGGCGGCCTTGAGCGTGAGGTTGGTAAGTTCAGACATGGCTACTCGACCACCTTCGGCACGACATAGAAGCCGTCGGCGCTCTTCGGGGCGTTGGAGAGGACGCGGGCCGCGTCGCCGCCGTCGGTGACGACGTCGTCGCGCAGCGGCAGCTTCGCATGCACCACGGAGGTCAGCGGCTCGACGCCGTCGGTGTCGACCTCGGCCAGCTGTTCGATCCAGTGCAGGATGCCGTTGAGTTCCTGGGTCAGCGCCTCGATGCGCTCCTCGGGTTCGGCGATGCGGGCGAGCCGGGCGACCTTGCGCACGGTCGCGGCGTCGATGGCCATCGGGGGCTCCTCTGTCTTGAACGGTGGGGTTACCCGCCCGGGGGGCCAAATTGCAAGCCGTTCGGGCCGTTTCGCGCTATTGGAGCGCGCAATGCCCGTGCTCGACATCACCGACCTCGCCGCCGCCCTGCCCCGCTATGCGCCCATCGTGGGTCTGGACCCGGGCGAGAAGACCATCGGGGTCGCCGTCTCCGACGCCACGCGGACGATCGCCAGCCCGCTGGAGACCATCGAGAAGACCAAGTTCACGAAGGACGCCGAGCGGCTGTTCGCCTTGATGGCCAGCCGAGAGGCGGCGGGGATCGTCATCGGCCTGCCGATGAACATGGACGGCACCGAGGGGACGCGTGCGCAGAGCAACCGGGCGCTGGCGCGCAACCTCCTGCGCCTGCGCGACCTGCCGATCGCCTTCTGGGACGAACGGCTGTCGTCGGCGGCGGTCAACCGGATGATGATCGACGAGTTCGACACCACGCGGCAGCGCCGCGGCGAGGCCGTCGACAAGCTGGCCGCGACCTGGATCCTGCAGGGCGCGCTGGACCGGATGCGGAACGGGTAGCGCCGACGCTCTGGTTCCTCTCCCCTTGGGAGAGGTGGCCCGGCGGAACCCGAAGGGTGGAGCCGGGACGGAGTGGGAAGCACGGCAGCCGGCCGGTCGCAGGCCGCGCTATCCGCGCCGCCGCGCCCCGACCTCCCGCAGAATCGTCTGAAGCGCCCCATCCATATCTTTCAGGACCAGCCGCGCGGGCAGGCGCAGCGTCCGGATGCCCCGTTGAAGCAACCAGGCGTCTCGGGCCGCGTCGCGTTCAGGGCGGCCTTCCTGGAAGTGCATCGCACCGTCGACCTCGACCGCCAAGTGGACGGCGTCACAGTAGAAGTCGAGGACATAGTGGCCGACGGGGTGCTGGCGACGGAAGTGGAGGCCTTCGAGGCGATGCGCCCGAAGCGCTTGCCACAAGAGGCCCTCTGGCAGCGACATTTCATGCCGAAGGCGTCTGGCTCGCGCTCGCGTTGAGGATTGGCGACTGCATGGCCAAAAACTATTATAGGTTGTCTACACCGGCAACACCCTCGCGGGCGCCGGGGCTTCCCACTCCGACCCCGCTTCGTCCTCCGGACTTCGCGGGGCCACCTCTCCCAAGGGGAGAGGAACCGGGTATGGTGACCCCTCCGATGTCTCAGATCACCGTCACCCCAGCCACCGACGCCGACCGCGCGCTCATCGCCGGGCTGATGCAGTTCTATGTCTACGACTTCTCGGAGATGCATCCCGAGCAGCTGGGACGGTTCGCGGTGCAATCTGACGGGCTGTTCGGCCCCTACCCTCACCTCGACCGCTACTGGACCGACGAAGGCCGCTGGCCGCTGGTCATCCGGCGGGACGGCGCACCGATCGGGTTCGCGCTGGTCAATCAGGTCAGCCACCGCGACGGCGGCTTCGTCGAGCGCAACATGGCCGAGTTCTTCGTCATGCGGCAGCACCGGCACGGCGGGCTGGCGGCCAGCGCGGCGGCGCAGGTGTTCGCGCTGCTCCCGGGACGCTGGGAGGTGGCGGTGCTGGCGCGGAACACGCACGCCCTGACATTCTGGCCGCGCGCGATCGAGGCGGCGGGGGTCAGCGGGCTGGAGAAGCTCGACGGCGACGGCGTCCACTGGACCGGGCCGATCTGGACGTTTGTGGCCGGCCGGTCCGGGACAGACACCGTGGTGTCTGTCCCTAGCTGACCTTCACCATCCGCTTGCCGACGTTCTCCCCCGCCAGCAGGCCGATCAGGGCTCCGGGGAGGCTCTCAAGGCCATCCAGGACGTCCTCGCGCACCTTCAGCTTTCCGCTCTCGACCCAGCCCTGCAGCTCGGCGAGGGCCGCGTCGCGCTTGTCGTAGAAGTCGCTGACGATGAAGCCGCGGACGTTCAGGCGCTTGGTGACGATCAGGCCGGGCACGCCGCGCGGGCCGGCGGGCGGGGCGGCGCCGTCGTAGCCGCTGACCGCGCCGCAGCAGGCGATGCGACCGAACGTGTTCATGTTGAACAGGGCGGCCTCGAAGATGTCGCCGCCGACGTTGTCGAAATAGACGTCGATGCCGTTGGGAGCGGCGGCGCGCAGGGCCTTGAACACCGGGCCGGCCTTGTAGTCGACGGCGGCGTCGAAGCCGAGCTCGTTGACCAGCAGGTCGCACTTGGCCGCCCCGCCGGCGATGCCGATCACCCGGCAGCCCTTGATCTTCGCGATCTGGCCGACGATCGAGCCGACCGAGCCGGCGGCGGCGCTCACCACCACTGTCTCGCCGGCCTTCGGCTGGCCGCACTCCAGCAGGCCGAAATAGGCGGTCAGGCCGGCGACGCCGTAGACGCTAAGCAGATGGGTCAGCGGCTCGGCGCGGGCGACCTTGTCCAGCTTCTTGGCCGGCAGCACGGCCCATTCCTGCCAGCCAGTGTCGGCGAAGACGAGATCGCCGGGCTTGAGGGACGGATCCTTCGACTCGACGACCTCGGCCAGGGCGCCGCCGGCCATGACGTCGCCGGCGTTGATCGCGGAGCGGTAGGTCGCGCCCTGCATCCAGGCGCGGTTGGCGGCGTCGAGGGAGACATAGCGGATCCTGAGCAGCGCCTCGCCCTCGCCGGGGGTCGGCATGGCGGCCTCGTTGAGGCGGAAGTGTTCCGGCGCGAGCTTCGCCGCCCCGGGAAGCTCGGCGAGGACGATCTGGCGGTTGGCGGTCATGGCTGGGGCTCCCTTGTCGTTGGCGCGAGTGAACACGAGGCCGGGGGCGCTGTCATGAGGCCTTGCGTCCTTCGACACGCCCGCTTAGCGGGCTGCTCAGGATGACAAACTCAATGCAAGTCATGGTGAGCAGCCTCCGGGCGCAGGCCGCAGGCGTGTCGAACCCCGCAGGGCGCCCATGAGCGCCATCCTGCTCGGCGTGCTGCCGGTGTTCGCGATGATCGCGCTGGGCTGGGGGCTGAAGGCGTCGCGGTTCATTCCCGAGGAGACCTGGCCGCCGATCGAGCGGATCACCTACTTCGTCTTCTATCCGGGCTTCCTGATGCCGGCCGTGTGGAAGGCCGACTTCGGGGCGCTGTCCGCCGGGCCGCTGGCCTTCGCCTCGGTCGGAGCGATCGTCCTTGTGGCGGCGGCGGTGCTGCTGGCCAAGCCGCTGATCCGGCTGAGCGACGCCAGCTACACCAGCGTCTTCCAGGGCTGCCTGCGCTGGAACACCTTCGTCTTCCTGCCGCTGGTGGCGGTGGTCTACGGCAAGGAGGGGGCCAGCCTGGGCGCGATGATCATGGGCGCCCTGATTCCGGCCATCAACGTCATCTGCGTGCTGGTCATGGCCAGATGGGGCGAGGGCCAGGGCGGCGGGGTCAGGACCGCCCTGCTCGGCCTGGCGCGCAACCCGGTGCTGTGGGGCTGCGGCGTCGGGGCGCTGTTCAACGTGCTGCGGATTCCGCAGGTCCCGGTGCTGATGAGCACCATCGACCTGCTGTCGAGCGCCGCCCTGACCATGGGGCTGGTCGTCGCCGGCGCGGGCCTGAGCTTCGGCTATGTGCGCCGCAATCACCTGACCATCGTCAGCGTCAGCGCCGTCAAGCTGCTGGTGCTGCCGGTGCTGATGTGGGGCCTGTGCCGGCTGGCCGGGGGCGACGAGACGGCCCAGGGCATCGCCCTGCTGGTCGGGTCAGCGCCCGGCGCGGCGGCCTCCTATGTGCTGGCGCGGCAGATGGGCGGCGATGCGCCGCTGATGGCCGGGGTGGTGGCGTTCACGACGGCCGCGAGCCTGGTGACCATTCCGGCCCTGCTGATGGTGTTTCACCTGGCTTGAGGGCTGTCCCTCTCCCCGAGGGAGAGGTGGCCCCGCGAAGCCCGCCTGGGCGTAGCGGGGGTCGGAGTGGGAAGCACGGCGGCCAACCGTTCGACCTCGGCTCTCCCCACTCAGTCACCGCTTCGCGGCGACAGCTCTCCCAAGGGGAGAGCGGCTGGTGAAGGCCCGCGCCTTACAGCCTGTCGCCCCTGCCCAGCGGATCGGGGAGCGGCTCGCCGTCGCCGACGAAGGCCAGGCTGACCGAGTTGATGCAGTAGCGCAGGCCGGTCGGCGGCGGGCCGTCGGGGAAGACATGGCCCTGGTGGCTGCCGCAGCGGGCGCAGACGGTCTCGATGCGGACCATGCCGTAGCTGGTGTCCCGGATCGCGCCGACGTGGTCCTCATCAAGGGGCGCATAGAAGCTGGGCCAGCCGGTGCCGCTCTCGAACTTGGTCTGGAAGCGGAACAGCGGCAGGCCGCAGAGCCGGCAGCAGTAGACGCCCGGGCGCTTCTCGCCGAGCAGGCCGCCGCAGAAGGGCGCCTCGGTGCCGTGGTGCAGCAGCACCTCGGCCTCCTCGCGGGTGAGGTCGGCCTCGAGCGCGCGGCGTTCGTCGGCGGTGGGCGGGGTGAGGTCGAAACCGGAGGCGGAACGGGTCATGCCGCCAATCTAGGCGTCGCCCTGCAGGAGGGGAAGCATGGCGCCCGGGCGAACGGTTCTCTATCTCTGGACGAACACAGTTTCCGGAGATCCTGGCCATGCTGACCGCCACCACCCCCACCATCGCCGAACGCCCGACCGTGCAGACGCTGGGCGTCGTCGCCGGCGAGGCGATCATCGGGGCGCACATCTTCAAGGACCTGTTCGCCGGCATCCGCGACATCGTCGGCGGCCGGGCGGGCAGCTACGAGGACACCCTGCGCGAGGCGCGCACGACGGCCGAGCGGGAGATGGTCGAGGCTGCCCGGCGGCTGGGCGCCGACGCGGTGGTCGGCGTCGACTTCGACTATGAGACCATCGGCCAGAACGGCAGCATGCTGATGGTGTCGGCGACCGGCACGGCGGTGAAGCTGGGCTGACGCCGGCGCCGCCCTATCTGGGCGCGCATGAACGATGCGGTCCGCCTGAACAGTTTCCCGGCCGACGGCTGCGCGGTGGTCGTCGGCGCGTCCGGCGGGCTGGGCCGGGCCTTCGTCGACCTGCTCGGGGCGTCCGGCGCCTTCGCCGAGGTCGTCGGGCTCGACCGACGGGGCGGCCTGGACCTCCAGGACGAGGCCTCGATCGCCCGGGCGGCGGCGGCCCTGCCCTCGCCGCCGCGGCTGGTGATCGTGGCCACCGGCGTGCTGCACGACGATGACCTGAAGCCGGAGAAGGCGTTGTCGGCGGTGACGCCGGACGCGCTGGCGCGGGCGTTCGCCGTCAACGCGACCGGGCCGGTGCTGGTCGCCAAGCATTTCACGCCGCTGTTCCCGAAGACCGGCAAGGCCGCGTTCGCGGCGCTGTCGGCGCGGGTCGGCAGCATCGGCGACAACCGTCTGGGCGGGTGGCACGCCTACCGCGCCTCGAAGGCGGCGCTGAACATGCTGGTCAGGACCGTGGCGATCGAACTGGCGCGGACCCGGCCCGAGGCGGTCTGCCTTTGCCTGCATCCGGGGACCGTCGAGACGGCCCTGAGCCGGCCGTTCCGGCCGGGCGGGGGGCGGGCCGGCCTGTTCACGCCCGTCGAGTCCGCCGCCAGGCTGCTGGGGATCATCGACCGTCACGGCCCGGAGGACTCCGGCGCCTTCCTCGACTGGACCGATTCCGCCGTGCCATGGTGACGCTACGTCGGGTCCGATCAGGCGTTGCCAAGCCCGGCCGCGCGGTCTAGTCGGCACGCGCAAGATTTATGCTCAAGGGGCTCGCGACCGCCGATGTTCTCGAAGATTCTGATCGCCAACCGGGGTGAGATCGCGGTCCGGGTCATCAAGACCTGCCGCAGGCTGGGGATCAAGACCGTCGTCGTCTACTCCGAGGCCGACGCCGACAGTCTGGCCGTGGAGATGGCCGACGAGGCGGTGTTCATCGGCGGCGCGCCGGCCAGCGAATCCTATCTGGTCCAGGACAAGATCATCGGGGCCTGCAAGCAGACCGGGGCCCAGGCCGTGCACCCGGGCTTCGGCTTCCTGTCCGAGAACGCCAGCTTCGCTCAGCGCTGCGCCGACGAGGGAATCGTCTTCATCGGCCCGAACCCGGGCGCGATCCAGGCGATGGGCGACAAGATCGAGTCGAAGAAGTTCGCCGAGAAGGCGGGCGTGAACTGCGTTCCGGGCCATATCGGCGAGATCGACGACACCGCCCACGCCGTGCGCATCTCCGAGGAGATCGGCTATCCGGTGATGATCAAGGCCTCCGCCGGCGGCGGCGGCAAGGGCATCCGCGTCGCCTACAGCCGCCAGGACGTCGAGGAAGGCTTCCCGGCCGTCCGCGCCGAGGCCAAGGCCAGCTTCGGCGACGACCGCATCTTCATCGAGAAGTTCATCACCAGCCCGCGCCACATCGAGATCCAGGTGCTGGGCGATAAGCACGGCAACGTCGTCCACCTGTTCGAGCGCGAGTGCTCGATCCAGCGCCGGAACCAGAAGGTCATCGAGGAGGCCCCCTCCCCGCTGCTCGACGAGAAGACCCGCGCCGAGATGGGCGCCCAGGCCGTCGCCCTCGCCAAGGCGGTCGGTTACGACAGCGCCGGCACCGTCGAGTTCGTCGCCGGCCAGGACCGCAGCTTCTACTTCCTCGAGATGAACACCCGCCTGCAGGTGGAGCACCCGGTCACCGAGCTGATCACCGGCCTCGACCTGGTCGAGCAGATGATCCGCAGCGCCGCCGGCGAGAAGATGGCCTTCGGCCAGGGCGATCTGAAGATCAACGGCTGGGCCATCGAGAGCCGGATCTACGCCGAGGATCCCTACCGCAAGTTCCTGCCCTCGATCGGCCGCCTGGTGCGCTACGACCCGCCGGCCGAGGGCCAGCAGGACGGCTACCTTGTCCGCAACGACGCCGGCGTCCGCGAGGGCGACGAGATCTCGATGTACTACGACCCGATGATCTCCAAGCTCTGCACCTGGGCGCCGACCCGCATCGAGGCGGTCGACGGCATGGGCCGCGCGCTGGAGGACTTCCACATCGAGGGGCTGGGCCAGAACATCCCGTTCCTGGCCGCGGTGATGGACCAGGAGCGGTTCCGGTCCGGCCGGCTGGCGACCAGCTATATCGCCGACGAGTTCCCCGACGGCTTCGGCGGCACGACGCCGACCGACGCCCAGAAGGACATCCTGGCCGCCGCCGGCGTCGCCATGCACCGGGTGATGGCGACCCGCGCCGGCACGCCGGCCCGCAACGACTGGGTCGTCTTCGTCGGCCATGACCGCCGCAATGTCGAGGTCCGCGAGGCCGGCGGCGTGCTGAGCCTGACCGAGGGCGACCGCACGCTGACCCTCAGCGACGTCGACTGGCGGCCGGGCAAGGCGCAGTTCCGCGGCCGGCTGGACGGCAAGGCCTTCACCGTCAACGTCGCGCCGGCGGCGGAAGGCTTCGTGATCCGCCACCGGGCGGCCAAGCAGAAGGTCCTGGTGCTGACGCCGCGGTCCGCCGACCTGCACGGCAAGCTGCCCGAGAAGGCGCCGGCCGACACCAGCAAGATGATCATCTCGCCGATGCCGGGCCTGATCATCTCGATGAACGTCGAGGTCGGCCAGACGGTCCGCGAGGGCGAGATCGTCTGCGTCATCGAGGCGATGAAGATGCAGAACATCATCCGCGCCGAGAAGGAGGCCGTGGTGAAGGCCGTCTCGGCCAAGGGCGGCGACAGCGTCGCGGCCGACGAGGTGCTGGTCGAGTTCGCGTAAGGTCTCCGGACTCCGGCCGGGGGGGGATGGGCCCGGCCTTCGCCGGGAAGGCGGTCCGGGGTGTTTCCGGCCTGGGCGCTCCAAGGCCTGCCGCACCGTGAACCAACGTCTCCTTCCCCGCGTTCAGTCCCCGAACCACGTGGGGACTGCGCCATGGACGCCTCGACCCTGTTCCGCTTCAGCGGCCGCGCCGGGCGGATGAGCTTCGCGCTGATCCAGATCGGCGTGTTCACGGCGGCCTACGCCTTCACCTTCCTGATGATCGTCCTGACCGGCGCCGGCGACGAGAGCCGCACCGGCGTGACGCTGTGGAGCCAGACCTGGGTCGTGCTCGCCGGATCGGTGGTCTACGTTAACCTCGGCTGGATCAGCCTCGCGGCGGCGGTCCGCCGCTGCCACGACCGCGACCTGAGCGGCTGGATGCTGCTGTTCGCCATGCCGCCGATCCTGGGACAGCTGTGGCTGGCGCTGTCGCTGGTCACGGGCCCGGCCGTGGAACGGGACGGCCGCAACCGCCATGGCCGCCGCCGGCCGACCTTCGCGCCGGCGACGGGCGCGGGCCTCGCCGCCGGCGCGTGAGCAAGGCCGTTCCCTGAACGCCGGAAGCACTCTAGATAAGGCTCCAGACGCGCAACCGGAGCCCACCCACGCATGAGCGGCCAGATCGACTGGTTGGAGCTGTTCTTCTCCTCCACGGGGCGCGCGCCGCGCGGGCCGTTCATCCTGGCGTCCGCCGTGCTGATCCTGCTCGCCTCGCTGTACGAGGCGGTGTTCGGGCCGACGGTGACGCTGCTGACCGGCTGGTTCGTCTATCCCGCCCTGCTGTTCAGCGGCTGCTGCGTGCTGTCGCGCCGGCTGCACGACCGGGGACGGTCCGGCTGGCTGGCCGCCCTCATCGTGCTGGCGCTGGCCCTCGCCTGGCCGGTTCCCGACGACCTGTTCGGCTACCTGGCCTGCCTGGTGATCCTGTGGACGATCGTCGAGCTGGGCGTCATGCCGGGCGAACAGGGCGCCAACCGCTACGGGCCGAACCCGGTCCGCCCCCTTCAAGCCTGATCAGGAGTCCCGAATGCGTCTCGCCCTCGCCGCCGTCCTGGCCGCCGCCGTCGTCCTGCCAGGGGCCGCGCTGGCCGCCCAGCCGCCCGCTGAAGCCGCCCCGGCCCTCGACGCCATCAAGAGCCGCATGCGCGTCGAGCGCAACATCTCGTTCCGCAAGGTCAAGATCAACGCCGCCGGCGACGTCTGCGGGACAGTCTCCGTCGGATCGGGCCGCGACATGGAGTTCCTGCTGGCGAAGAGCAGCGGCGAGCTCTGGATCAACGAGGCGCCGACCGAGCCCAACTCCTACTTCGGCTACGGACTGTCCAACGTCCGGCGCTCGACCGAGCGGGCCGACTACCAGGTCTGGAAGGCCTGCCAGAAGGGGTAGTCCTCGTGGCGCCGTGATGGCCCGGCGTATCGGGTCATCCGGGAGCACTTCGAACCCCGTGCGTCCTTCGACACGGCCCTTCGGGCCTGCTCAGGACGACGGGGTCGGAAGAACGCATGGCGAAGCACGTTCCCTGTCGCGTCATCACCCGCAGGCGGCGTGAGCCGGTCGGACCATGACGGTCGTCAGACCGGCGCTGCGACGGTCCCGGTCGCCCCGAACACGCGCTCGAAGGCCGCGCGCAGGGCGGCGTCCGCCTCATCCATCGTCACCGGCAGGCCGAGGTCGACCAGGCTGGTCACGCCATGCCCGGTCTGGCCGCAGGGCACGATGCCGCCGAAGTGGCCGAGGTCCGGCTCCACGTTGAGGCTGATTCCGTGGAAGCTGACCCAGCGGCGCAGCTTGACGCCGATGGCCGCGATCTTGTCCTCGCGCGACCAGCCGGGCCCCTTGCGCGTCACCCAGACGCCGACCCG